>RPQV01000543.1 GCA_003818595.1 Calditrichota bacterium | reverse complement strand
TCACATGAAAATCTATCTTCCGGATGGCGATTCGGCGTTTTATCAGGGTACGCGTTTTGACCGCTCGGGAATGATCGCCTCGCTGGAATATGAGGGGCATCATTATTATGCTCCCTGGTTTGATCGAATAGATCCAGAGGTATTAGATGTGAAATTTGATGGAGAAGAGATCATTGTCGGCGTCAGTTCGGCAGCCACCGGTCCGGCGGAAGAGTTCAAAACCAATGGTGCTGCTCTGGGATGGGAGGAGGCAGAAATTGGTGAGCCGTTTGTCAAGATCGGCGTCGGAGTCTTGCGTAAAGATGAAGAAAAGTACTCTTTCGCCAAACTGTATCCAATCATTGACCCGGGAAAATGGAGAGTGAAGAAACGACGTCATGCAGTTGAATTCATTCACAATTTAAAAGATTCACTCACAGGATACGGTTATGAGTATCACAAAATTGTCCGCCTGGAAAAGGGCAAACCGCGGATGATCATTGAACATCGACTACGCAATAGCGGACGATTACCTATTTCCACCACTGTTTATAATCATAATTTCCTTGTTCTCGATCAACAGACATCGGGACCCGATTTTACGATTGACTTGGCTTATCCCATCGCAACCCACGATCAGTCAACAGATGCACTTGCCGAAATTCGCGGCAATCAGATCATCTTTAAAAGACCGCTGCAACACGATGAGCGAGTCTATTTGAATCTACCGGGATTCAGTGAAAAGGCAAAAGATTACCAGATCAAAATTGAAAACCCCAATGTCGGCGCCGGAGTCAAAATCATTGGAGATCGACCGCTGTCGGCCAGTGCCTTTTGGTCAATACGATCGGTGTTTTCTATAGAGCCGTTTGTCAGTATGAATATAAAAGTCGAGGATGAATTTACCTGGTCGATCATTTATGACTATTACACACTGCCGAGCATGGGCTCAAAATTGCGATGACTTGATGATGAATCTGCTGATTTTGCCGCCTTGGACAACGCAGATGATTCCGGATGTGTACACCCATTGATCGCCATTGATCTCTGCCGGTGGACCGTAGATCGCTTTCCATTCGTCTCCACCGCTGCCGATTCCAAGCAATTCCTGCGTCATGCCGTCATAGGGAGCGTATATTTCAATATAACCCACTTGGCCGCTTCCATATAGAATCATCGAGTTGTTTTTGACGGCAAAGTGCAAACCCAGATCGTCATACGTAAAGTGATGAATGAATACAGTTTTTTCCGGGCGGTCATACCAATTGTGGTCGGGTTTACCCAGACGGTTCTGCACCATGGTATAGGTATCTTCCAACTCTATGTTTGCCGCGCCGACACCAGGATAAATCTCGACCTCACGCTCAAAAGTCAGAAATACTTGAACCTCATGATCTCCGCCGTTGGATGAAATCGTGACCTTGTCTTCATAAACTCCATAATCCAGGGTACTCAAACGGGCACGAAAGGGTATCCGTTCGGGACGACCGAATACGCTGCCGTTGATCATTTCAAATTGCAGCCAAGACGGTGTTTGATTGATTTGCCAAGTCAGTTCACCACCGCCTATGTTTTGTATCTCCAGCTCCGAATAGCGGTAGTGTCTGTCGAGATTAATAACCGGCATGTCAATTTTCATTTCCGGTGCGGTGTAGACCAGTTTGACCAATACCGAAAGATCTCCTCCATTGGAGGTGAATTTAATGGTTCCCTCATAAGCGCCGTATTCCAGTTTATCAAAATGGGTGGTTAATCGTAAAGCGAGAGTGTCTTTGATCACCTTCCCGGCATATGTGGAGATATCCATCCATTGCGGCCACTCGACAATACTCCATTCGAGAAGATTACCTCCGGCATTGGTGAGCCGGATGATATCATATTGAGGTGTGCCGGTCAATTCTATCGTTTCTGCATTGACGGAAAGCAACGGCTCTCGGTTGTCAATGCCCGTCCCTTGATCTCCACAGGCAAGAAACAATCCCACAAATGCTGCCATTGCGGTAAAAAGGTGCAGACCTTTCATCGTACTGTCCTCCTTGATATTATAAAATGATCAACGCATACAATTTCAAAATGTTCTCAACAATTTTGAATGCTCGCTCCAGAACTTTTAATGATGGATATACGTCTTATGAAACACGGCTGTTATAGCCGGCAGCCGTTACTTCTCCTTATGGAAAGGCTTTTCTCCAAGCCTAGAGAGCTCCCTGCTGAAGGGAGCTCTTTTTCTGCAGTATTCCCAGATAATATTTCGCTTTGGCGTTTCCATCCATGTGCAAAGCCTGCTTGAGATATCTCTCAGATCCTGCCAAATCATTCTCCTCAAGGAGCACCACCCCCATATTTGTATAAAAATAGGCATCATCCGGAAAGAGCTCGATTGCCTCTTGTAGATATGTCTTCGCCTTGGCAAACTCCTGCCTTCGAATATATATTTCGCTCAATAATCTGTGTGCTTTGTTGTGTTTGGGCGAAAGTTCCAATACTTGGAGGAATTGCTTCACCGCAGCATCTGTTTCATTCGCCCGCATAAAATAGAGCAATCCAAGATTAAAATTCATTTCCACATCTTGCGGTCCTCTTTCAAGTCCTTCTTTGAAATAAAAAACCCCTTTTTGATAAAATAGATCTGCGCTGTCATAATCTTTCATGTTTCTGAATGCCAGTTCGGTTTGTCTGAGATAAAGTCGACCCAGACAATCATATGTAACGGTCAGCGGATGGATAGCCAATGCTGCAGTATACTCATCCAATGCCTGTTGAAACTGATTGGCTTGATGAAACTCATTTCCATAGTCAAGATGTAATTCAACGAGACTTTTTTTATGATCATCAACAAGTGATTTCGCCAGTTCTTCCGTCTTTTCGTTGCCGATGCGCTGGTAAGCCGGCAAAAGGGTTTTGTGGGGAAAAGGCCATTGCGACATGAGTCGATATAGGGTATAATTTGCGACTTCATGATCCAGTAGAGTAAGATGACACATATCCACATAAACGCTGTCTGATTTTGCACCGTTCGAGTCCCATTGAGCTGAAATAAGGGAATTTTTTGCCATTGTTTCGGCAATCGTTTTTGCGATCAGTAAATGACCCGAAAGGTTGGGATGAACATGCTCAAGCAGAAGATTTTTGCCGATAATGCCTTGAGGCGACCTTTTCATGAACGCATTCTCGCAATCTGCGAAAAGCGCCTGATGATCCTGCACCACTCGGGCGATAGAGGTATTGAATATTGAAGGCGCACGAAATCGAATGACGTCAAAATCCTTCGCTGATAAGAAATGGCTTTGAGCTTTCCGGCCGTCCGTCATGGCATAATAGCATTGTCCGAGTTGATAATGAGTTTCAGCATAGGTTGAATCCATGGCAAGAGCTTTTTGATAATATGCCACAGCATCCTGATATTGCATCGCTTTCCGGCATGTCAGCGCACGGTTCAAATATTCGTGCCATTGAAGGGTGTCTTT
>RPQV01000542.1 GCA_003818595.1 Calditrichota bacterium | reverse complement strand
CAAACGTTCATGATTCAGAACAGAATGATTCACAGAACTATTCAGTATTGGATTATGAAACGTTTCAAAAAACATAATGTTCTTTGGGTGAACCTCAAACTGATGATCTGCAAAAGCCCGACTTACTGATAAAAACTTTTGCTACAGTCCCCTTATGGTATTCCGTGAGGATAATAAAGCTGCTGATATTCGGAATCTTCCAACAAATGGCGATCAACAGCGCCGCTGTCGCGTGAGATTAAATACTTGAGTTCCTCAAGATTTTCAGACCAACGAAAACCATTCCAAAATTGAAATCCGGCAAATTGTGTTTTATATAACGCATTGCGGCTATAACATGAACCCAAATAGATATATTCAAATCCCTGTTCGGCCAGCGAAAGCACGCATCGGGTCATCATATACATGCCGAGATTGCGGTTCAAATAGTTCAGGTCATAAAATGAATAATAATAAAATCCGGCTGCAGGCGCCTGCAGATAAAGTACCACCAGTCCGATCTCTTTTTGGCTCTCCTGATCTGTAAAGATCATCACATGGGTGCAGACCGATGAGTTGAACAGGCCGTCGAGACGTTCAAGAGTCATGATCTCCTGTCCAAAACGGTTGTCTGCATATTGTTTGCAGAATTCCCGACGCGACAAGTTAAATTCGAATGCTGCCCGTTCAACCTGCGAGGCGGCAATATTCTCGCCTTTCCGGAGAATGCGTCGATTTTCTGATGAAGGCACAAAATCTTTCAGTTTAACGCGCACATGTCGGCACATATAATAGCGGTCGAGATTGCGGGAACTGGGCAAAAATCCGTTGTCAAAAAAGAATGCCGGGGTTTCGTCGGCCTCGGGGAAACCCCAGATCGCATAGGGAAAGATATAATGATCGTAATCAGATTTGTATTCAGAAAACAACAGTTTCATCTTTCAGTCCCGCAAGCGCGCTTGTCAATAATCCCATCAACGGCAAATCGTTTCATCGTCAATCATTCTTCTCCCGGAGGCCAAAGGCTTTTTCCAATGTCCAGACGGAAATAACTGCTGAGACAATAGATTTTCCGGATATTCTCATAGGCCTTGTTGATGGCGTCGTCCATGGAATCCGAAACAGCCACCACATCGGCGACGCGGTGACCCGACATCAGCATACGGCCTCTGCGGTCAGCAACGACTTCATTCCACCAAATATCGCAGGTCGGTGCGGACAGCAGTTGCACCGTCAGAAATGGGCCTTCGATTTTTGTATAGGGATATCCCCATCCTGCAAGCGTCAGGGTGCAGGCATATTCTTTCCCGGGAATGAATTGAATATCCAGCGGCCGATCATGCCCGACCGCTAAAAATGTTTCCACCGGATTTTTCAGCATACGACCGAGCGCCGGCCCGGTGGTGATGCCGGTGCGCACATTGAATTCAATAACGTGCCACTTGCCGTCACGTTTGACGCAGGTCGACTGCACCGGACCATTAAACTTTGTTTCGCGAAACCAGGGCATGAGCGGCAACAAGGTTTGTTTGACGATCCCATACTTGTCCTCGGTGTCCTTTTCGACCAATCCTCCCATGGGAGCGCCCGCAACCGGTCCCATATTGCCGTCAAATGCGCGCTTGTATTCCTGATTGGTAACCATCGGATAAAGCTTGCCGTCGCTGACAAAGGCGATATGTCCCGCCTCACGCCGCCCCATATATTCCTGCAGAAAGACGCCTTCAGCATAGTTTACATGCTCCAGCCAGCTCAGTGTATCCTCAAAGGTCTCGGTGACGATGGTGTGCACCGGCGAACCCGGAGCACACAATGGATTTTTGATGACATAGGGTTTGGGATGGGCATGCACATATTCAAGCGCCTCGATACGGTTTTTAGCGACGTGCGCCGGCGGAACCGGAATGCCGTATTTTTCGCATAATTGACGACCAAAATCACGGTCACGCTCCAGTTTCATGGCTTCACCATGAGGTGATAGAATCGGAACCTGCAGATCGAGGAACTCATCTTTCCATTCCGCTTCGTGCCAATTGATGGACATGGGGATGACCAGGTCAACCGAAAGTTCCCGAATCAGAGGACAGGGATTGGGATAATTTTTAAAGTGGAATGTTTCACCGTAGAGCGAAGGGCCATAATCGCCATAATTCCGCGTCAGGTAACAGGAAACCTCCGCACCATTTTCCGCGAGCGAACGCATTGCAGAACCCGCATAGGATCCAATTCCCCAAAGCATTATTTTTGGTTTATTACCGTTTATAAAACTGTGCATGGATCATCCTTCATTGTGTTAAACGTGATCGTCGATCGAACGTGGTCATTCATTAAAGCCTATTTTCCTATCCACTAAAAAACACATACCAGGCCCAGTCGAGAAGTAAATGAATACCTGCTGCGGCCATGATCTTTTGGGTCTTGACAAAAACCAGACAATAAAAAAAGCCGGCTACTGAAGCCGTCACTATATGAATCCAAGGCAGGCCAAGATGTCCCCACGAGCTGAGAGAGTTTGTTACAAAAGGTGAAACAGGCGCCAGTGCATGGGACAGGCCAAAGAGCAAAGAACTGGCGATCATCGCTCTTCCGATGGCCCATGGTTGTCCTTTGAATAATTGGGCAAAAAGTTTATAAACGATTCCACGAAAAAGCAATTCTTCAGGAATCGCGATGAGAAAGAAAATAAAGACGAATCGAATCAGAACATCAGAAAGAGCCGGGATTCGATCCGAAATAGCAATAAAGCGGAACAACGAACCGATGATCACGACCAGTAGAAAAAGGAGCACAAAATAGAGCACCAGAGTACGCAAGTCGTCGCCCCGAAGACGAAAACTCAAGCCGACATCGTATTGACGATAGAGAAAAAACACCACCACGAGCCAATAGAGGATCAAAAAGGCAATGGGATTGATCAATTCCTGGATCGGCGGCAAAGCGATCGGCTTGTATAGTCCGAATTCAAGAGGAATCCACAGGAGAAGCAAAAGGGCCAGATCGAGCGGAGTTGAGATATTGTCGCGTCGGACTCTTAGAATAATGAACAGTACGAAACAAAGGGCGAGCAGCAGCCATCCAGCCTGTGGAAAACTCCATCGATTCACAGCGATACAATAGAGCAGATAGAAAATAACCTGCAAAACCGCCAGTCCGCTGACGATTTGCCGGCCGTTTTGTGCAGTGCGCAGCACTTTGATCAGCGTTGGATTGGCGAGCAGCAGGAGAGGCGAAACGATCAACACAAAAACGATAGTCGTCAACAACATCAGCGGGACTGAAAGCGGGGTTCTGATCAAGTACATGCCGAAGCTGAAGGTGAGAATGACCAGCAAAATGATCGACAGCTGCAGGTCCTTGCGCAGTGGAAGCTGTTGATGAGGCTTGATTTTCATATTCACCTGCGATTTGTGTTGGAATAACCTTGCAAATATAAATATTTCTTTTAATTTAACCAAAAGATAATGTCGTCTTT
>RPQV01000541.1 GCA_003818595.1 Calditrichota bacterium | reverse complement strand
TCCCGTCTGTCCAGGTAGATTTTTTCATGATTTTCCGCCAAACGGTCATAGGCATCGGGGGTAAAACGATCATAGGTGTATCCAACGGCTTTGTCGAACTCGCCCTCGTTGATTTGAGCCAACCAGGTGTGATGTTCCAGCAGATCAAAAAAGCTCAAATCTTTTTGCGCATACAAATCCGGATTGCCTCCGGTGAATGAAAAGCAAAACGGTAATTCGGGAAATGCCGCGCGAACGCCCGCGATCGCCCGGCGCATAAAATCCATCGATTTTTCCGTATGCCAAAAGGTCCATGTATGTTCAGGCGGATCATTTTGGAAATACGGCGTCCACAAATCACCCGGCCACTCGTTGCACAAATCGACATAGAAAATCGTCTCCAGCAGACCGGCTTTGGCGACAATATCCAGGCTTTTGATCCAATTCTCCGCCATCTTTTCGGGCGAAACGATCTTCATCCGTGTGTCATCGATATCCTGGCGATACCAGCAGGATAATCCCACTTGGATCGCACGTTCGCGACATTTCTCCAGGAACTCTTCCAGCGCCGGTTGAAGGATTATCCGATTGACCGCCGGACTGCCCCAACAATTCTGATTCCAAACCGGTACCAGCGTCCACTCCTTTGTGGGATTCGTCCCCAGCAGATGGGGAAATGCGTCAATACGTACAGCATTATAACCGCGTTCAAGCAATTCATCCAGGGCCAAATCCCAATTTTCAAATCCGGCGCCGGCCCAGCGGCGCTCGATCCATGAAAAATCCCACATGGCAATGGCAAGGGGGTGTTTCGCAGTACCAGATGAAAAAGGTCGATTATCATTTGACATTTTGCTTTTCTATCCATTGTGAAGGTGCGTTCGTCTGCAGCGCTCGGCCATTCTTCAGGACGATCGCATGTTTTGCCGCGTCGTTGGGCTTGCCCTCGATGCGAATATTTTCAATTCGAACGCCGTCAAACTGCTCAATTTCAATGGTGTTGGTGATGAATGGCTGATCGATGGGCGCCCATTCCACCGTAAGATCATCAATACTCAAGTTTTTCACATAACGCCCGAGAAACGCAGGGATATCATGACTGAACAACTGGAACCTTTCATCAAATACCGGTCTCAAATCAATATTGCCGCCGGCGACATCATTCAAGGGACTGTCGATCAATTTCAAGTTCACGCCTCGAAACGAAATATTTTCAAGCACTCCTTCATCGACGCCATATAACAAGATTCCTGATTCACTGGTGCAAACGATGTCGGTGAAACGAATATTTTTCAGAATTCCCAATTTAACATCAGACTTGGCTCTCATGGCGGAAATGTGTATCGGCTCACCATGTCCCCACCAGTCTCCGGTATGCAACCGCGTCTCGATGCATATATTGCTAAAGGTCATATTTTCAATAGATCCCTCATCACGCAGAAAAAGACCGATGCCGCGATTGGAATGGGTGATGTTGATGTTGCTGAACTGATAATTGCGCATGCTATTCTGGTCAAGACCACCGATCCGAATGCCGCTCGAGCGGGATTGCAGGTTGCAGTTGCTCACACTGATGTTTTCGGAAAGGTGGCGAATGTAATGATATCCCGGCAATTCAAAATGATGATCATATCCGGTGATGGCGATACAGTCATCGCCGCAGCGAATATCACAATCCGAGATGAGCACATTGCTGCTGGATGTCACATCGATGCCGTCAGCATTCGGCGACAGCATATCCGCCCACAGCCTGATGCCGCTGACCACCACCCCGTCGCAATCTGCAAAATGAAGCGTCCAAAACGGAGAGGCCAGCAGCTTGACATCGCGCACGGTGACGTCTCGGCATTGCGAAAAAATAATCATTTGACGAGGTCGGATTTTGGGGACCACAGGACCGTCACCGATTCCCGAAGCGACATGGCGAAAAAGATTCAGTTGTCGGACATATTGAAGACCGGACGGCTCTATTTTTTTGGCCTTGTCCCACTCGAAGAAAAAGCGATCATTCCCATGAATGGCCCCAAAGCCGGTGATGGATACATTTTCCGCCTTCTCCGCATAAATGATTCCATAATGACTGCTGTCCGCTCCATTAAAATAATCGCGATAATCCCGGATATTCGGACTGCCCAGGATCGTCGCACCGCTTTCCAAATAGAGATTCACTCGGCTTGATAGAATAAAGCTTCCAGTGACAAAGGTGCCGGGAGGCACATAAACCGTGCCGCCGCCGGTTCCACTGCAGCGGTCAACGGCATCCTGAAATGCCTGCGTGTTCAAGGTCACACCATCGCCCACAGCGCCGAAATCAACAATATTATAGAGCGCCGGCTGGCCGAACAGGAGGTGTAAACTGAACCCTCCCATGATGATGATGGATGCGATCATGTTTTTAATACTCATTCGAAAACTCCTGCAGTCGCCAAAATACAAAATACTTTGTCTCTACCAATGAACCAGACTGGCATTCAATAAAATAGACAATTTTTAATCCATTCGAAAGATTTCATTCATTCAAAGAAACATAAAATCCTTCTCCGGTAGGTGGCTCATGGGTTTCCGAAATATTGGTGTTCTATTGGGAGAACAGCGATGGATTAACTGGCTTGAACAGGAACTGCGAATACATATATAGGCCGTTCTTCCACACTTTAAAATCGTGACCGCCCGGCTCGATGTAGTAAATGTGGGGAACATTGTGTGCTTGTAGATACTCGTGGGTGCGACGACTAAACGCAATCAAATTATCATCATCACCGCCAATGCCATGGAGAAGATATAGAACGGGATATTTTTTACCTTTAGAATATCCTGGAGGAGTGTATATAATTGCCTTGCGAATAGTGCCAACAGTTCCAGTCTATCATCTATTCGCGTATTTTTAAAATGACTTTTTGTCACCCGCAATATTTTATGCGGCGTTACTTATTCACCTTCATAGTTTTAACGCCAGCCTTGATTTGCGTGAACGAATGCGCAGGGAAGGAACATGATAATTTATTGCCTTCGACCTTGATTCCTTTTATTATCGGGATATAGTGCTCCTGCCGGTCAAAGGTAAATGGCTCATTCAGCGAATCACTGTTAACCAAACTTGCTGTTGCTTCACCGCTGAATAGGCCGGAATTATTGATAATTTCTGCAGTGATTGACTTGTCCTTATGCCGATTTACAACATTAATAAAAACTAAATTGCTTTCTTTTGAATACACCGTGGTCACATCCAGAAAAGGAATGCCTTTAAAATTATCGGTATTAAACGTATCGCATTCAACGTACGTATCAATTGAATTTCCGCGACAGTTCTCGGAGAATAATTTATAAGTATGAAATAGCGGGGTCTTGAAACTGCCCCTTTCTCTGTCAGTGCTCAATAAAGATGTCATCATCGTAAAGTTGGTCATTTTAACAACATCCGCATGACGCAAAAAAGAATTCAAACATTGCGCGATCGGCAGAACGGATAAAAAATCTCTTCC
>RPQV01000540.1 GCA_003818595.1 Calditrichota bacterium | reverse complement strand
GCCATCCCAACGATATTCTGAACCAAGGTCACATCAATTATATGATCAGAACAGCTGTTGATCAAGGAATACCCCCGGTTTCTGCAATTCGGATGGCAACCTTGAATCCCGCCGAATATTTTTGCCAACGGCGGCTTGGTGCCGTGGCGCCTGGACGAATCGCTGATCTGGTTGTTTTTGACGATTTTCGATCGATGACCGTTCATCAAGTCTATAAGAATGGACAATTGGTAGCGCAGGATGGTCGAGCGCTATATCAGGAAAAATTGCGGCCCAAGGTAACTGTCCGAAGCTCGATGAATATTCGCTGGCTCGAAGGTGATGAATTTGTCATTCCTGCTCAAGGTGAATTTGCGCGAGTCATTGAGGTGGTGCCCGATCAAATTGTGACCAATGAAAAAATAATGGCTGTAAAACGGAAAAATGGATTAGTGGAGAGCGATGTTGATCGCGATATCCTCAAGTTATTTGTGATTGAGCGTCATCGAGCATCGGGAAATGTAGGCCGAGGTTTGATCCATGGTTTTGGCCTGAAACAAGGCGCAATTGCCACGTCTATCGCGCATGATAGCCATAACATCATCGTCGTCGGCACAAATGATCGAGATATTTTTAAAGCCGTGACCACGATTAATAAAATGGGTGGAGGAATTGCCGTTGTTGTGAATGAACAGGTCCTCGAAAAGCTGGAATTGCCGATCGCCGGCCTGATGTCGGATCAAACCCTCGAAGTGGTGAGTGCCAAAATGGACGATCTCATAGCTGCTGCTCATTCTTTAGGAGTGACACTTGATGATCCGATCATGACCCTCTCATTTATGGCTTTGCCCGTCATACCGCAGCTCAAACTCACTGATCTTGGCCTGGTGAATGTGGAAAAGTTTCAACATATTGACTTGTTTGTGCAATGAATGTCCAAGGCTCACCAATATGAACATAATGAAAATGATCGCACCGCTCATTTTAGCACTAATCGGCTGTCCTCGGTTAACAGCCGCAGACTCTGGATATCTGGAAAGTATTGAAGCATGGCATCAGCACCGCGTACAATCTCTGACGCGTCCAGATGGGTGGCTCTCTCTCTCAGGATTGTTTTGGTTGAAACAGGGTGAGAACAGCTTTGGATCGGATTTGAGCAACGACATTCGATTCCCTCAGGAAAAATGCGATCCTTTCATTGGGATTTTTCTTTTGCAGGGTGACTCTGTCGAAATGGTGATCCGGCCAGAGGTGGATGTCCGGAATCAAGGTCAAACAGTGCAGCGATTAAGACTGCGATCGGATCAGGGTGGTTCACCAACAGTTCTAATTCATCATTCCTTATCATGGCACATCATCTATCGCGATGGTCGATTCGCTGTGCGGTTGAAGGACGGCGAAAGCACCGCGCTGAAAGGGTTTCGCGGCATTGAGCGGTTTCCGGTGGATGAAAAATGGGCAATTGAGGCAGTCTTTATAAAATCAGATTCCGGATCGATGCTGCAGGTTCCCACAATTCTCGGTTCCACCAGTCAGGAGGCAACTCCTGGTTTGCTCGAATTCATCTACGAGGGGCAGCGCTATTCATTGCACGTTTTGGGAAATGAACCAGATGAAGATCTGTTTATTGTTTTCGGAGACGCCGGAAATGGAGAAGAATCTTACGGTGGCGGAAGATTCTTGAGTGTTAAAAGACCCGATCAAGAAGGTCGAACAATCATCGACTTCAATCGTGCCTATAATCCTCCCTGTGCTTTCACCCCATATGCCACCTGTCCTTTGCCTCCTGTGGGAAATATGTTGCCTTTCAAGGTCACAGCCGGAGAAAAAGCATATAACCAATTACACCACTGATCTAACAAACTTTTAGCATATATCTTGCCTCTATGTGTATTCGTTTTAGCTGAAAATAACGTCTAAATAATGAAGAAAGACGGACCATTAATATAATCAAGATGTTGCTGTGAAAAGAAAATGAATAGTCAAAAAAGCAGTTTTCGTTTTTTAACGATTTGCCTTCTTTTATTGGGCATTTCACCATTTTTTATGTTTTGCGAAATCGATCATGGACTGGGTGTGAGCAAGTCGCGCATTCGCGGTCATTTGATTTTGCCCGACATGTCGTTACGTCCCGAATATTTTGAAGCGGTTCGAGTTGTCGCTTTGACTAAAACACTCGATGCGGAAGACATATCATTGAGCGATGCGGTTTTTTCCAACTCGTCAATCGATTTGAGCACCCCGAGACCCGCTTTTGATCTTCCGGCGCCGATTTCACAATATGAGTTCATCGGTGCGGTATGGAAAAAAAAGGATCACGCTTGGGATTACACCCGCATTTTTGGATTTTATGGTTTTGATCCGGACAGCTTCAAGTTTGAACATAGGCGGATTGTGCTGACCGAAGATGAACCGATTGTTGATGATATTGAAATTGTTTGTGACTGGATATTGGTTACTCCTTAGGAAAGGACGATATTCTCTTGAAAGGTTCATTCATACTTTTGTTGCTGATGTGCACTTCAGTGCTGTTCGCCGTTTCCACCAGTCAATTGACAGGCACCGTGATAGATGCCGAGACCGGCCAGCCCTTGCCGGGCGCCAATGTGTTTATTGTCGGCACCTTTTTGGGTTCCGGATCGGACCAGAATGGCGCCTATTCAATCAATCGCCTGGATGCAGGGTCATACGTATTGAAAGCCGCCTATATGGGTTATTCATCGAGTTCAGTTCAGATTAACTTGGCTGTAGGTGAAAGTGCAACGGTGAATTTCAACTTAAAGTCGACCTCTCTTCCGGGAGAACAAATCGTTGTCACCGGATCGCGGCAACCGGAAAACCTGGCTTCGGCTGCCGGAAGCATTAATGTGCTAGGCAAGGAAGAAATGGCTCGCCGCGCCAATTTCCGTATCGATGAAGCTCTGTCCAGCTTGCCTGGAGTTGCACTTGTCGGCGAAAATATCAATATTCGCGGCGGTTCGGGTTATAATCGTTTAGGAGGAAGTCGGGCTCTGGTTCTGCTGGATGATGTGCCCATGTTGACCAGTGACCTCGGTGAGGCCAATTGGAGTCTGGTTCCAATTACAGAGGTCGAACATATCGAAGTATCCAAGGGGGCGGCGTCATCATTATATGGTTCCGGAGCACTCAGCGGCGTGGTGAATATCAAGACCAAACAAGCGAGTTTCTCTCCCAGTTTATCTTTTCGCCAGACGAGCGGCTTTTACGACAAACCCTCGGTGCCGGGTTGGCAATGGACAGACAGTCTTCGTCATTTTGACAAGACTGATCTCAGCTATTCGCAGTCCTTTGGCAACACAGGCCTACGATTGGCTGTTACGCGGCATGTGTCGACTGGAGACCGCCAAAATGGTCAATTTCAGCGCTGGTATGTTACGGCAAAGGTGAATACTCAATTGCCGGGGAATTCTACGTTGACGCTTTTTTCTACTTACAGTCGCGAGAATCGTGGTTTATTTCTGCAGTG
>RPQV01000539.1 GCA_003818595.1 Calditrichota bacterium | reverse complement strand
TTTGAACCATGGGGCTGGATCATCGGTACCGGTATTTATATTGATGATGTCGTCGATGAAATTGCGCGCATTGAACGGAGTATCGTCAACGCCTCGCTGATTATCTCCGGGGCCGTGGTTTTGCTGCTGCTCTTTGTACTCCAGCAAAGTTTACGCATTGAACGTGAACGCCAGGAGGTCGTGGACGATTTACGCGAGTCTACCGAGCGATATCACATCCTGATCGAAGCCACCACCGAGGGTACACTGCTGATCATTGAAGGGCGTTGCCGATACGCCAATCCGACATTTCTCAACATGACCGGTTATACCGCACGTCAAATGGAATTTCTAGAACTTGCTGATTTGCTTCCCAACGAGGCAGACAATCAGCGTATTTGGCAGCGCATCGAGCGAATGGCCAAAGACCAACCATATGAAGGAGAAGGACTCGACGGCGTCATCATGCACGCCGACGGTCGACCAGTGGAATGTATATTGGCTCTCTCACCTATTTTCTTCGCCGGTCAGGATGGGTTTATTCTGCTGGCTAAAGATGTCACCCGTCATTCAGTACTATTGACCGAGGCAGCCATCTCCCGCGCTGCACAGGCGGCGCCGGTCGGAATATTTCGCGCGCGCACTGCCAGACGCGGCACATTCATCGAAATGAATCCGACCGCTCGGGCAATGATCGCTCACATCGACACCCCTCAACCGGCATTGGCAGATCTATTTTCAGATCAGGTCGAATTTGAGACGTTCGTTCACACCCTACGAGAGAGCGGCCAAATCGACAACTACATTCTCCACGTGGAAACCAGCGACGCGGCGGTCCGCTTTATTTCGCTATCGGCAAGACTGGTTCAGGACGAAATAGCCCATTCAAACTATATGGACGGATTTCTCCATGATGTGACGGCACAACGTCGCCAGGAAGCCGGAAGAGAAGCACTGATCGAGAAACTTCAAACCTCACTCCTCTTTTTACACGAGCCCATTGCCAATCTGGGACGAGATGCGGTCATTTGCGACATGCACACCAGCATCGAGCAACTCGCCCGTCAGATGACGGCGCGCCACGTCACCGCCGCTCTGGTATCGAGCGAAAATTCCATCATCGGTATTGTCACCGATCATGACCTGCGCGCCCGCGTCTTGGCAGAAGCAATCCCTCTGCACGCACCAATTCACACGATCATGAGTTCGCCGTTGAGCAAAATTTCCGAGAATGCGATGGTTTATGAAGCCTTGATGCGTATGGAAGAAAAAGGAGTGCGCCATCTGGCAGTGGAGGAACGCAGCGGACGAATTGTCAGTATCATCGACGATAAATCGCTGATTCAGTTTCAACGCTACGGTCCCATCGTATTGACGCGCGAGATTTTCCGTTCCGTCAATACTGATCAGGTCATACGCTGCGCCGAGCGGACTCCGGCTCTGATCAAGAGCCTGTTGGACAGCAGTGCCCGGCCACGACATGTCACCGGCATGCTGGCTTCACTGTGCGATGCGTTTACCGAACGATTGATACAGCTGACCATTGAGGAGCTTGGCCCCCCGCCTGCAACGTTTGCATTCATCGCCATGGGCAGCATGGGTCGTCAGGAACAAACGTTGACGAGCGATCAGGATAATGGCATCATATACGCATCATCGGAAAACGCTGATACGCAAATGGTTGGTGATTATTTTCTCACTCTGGGAAGCCAAGTATGCGACGGATTGAATCGAGCCGGTTTTCCCTTGTGCCGCGGTGGTGTGATGGCGGGTAATCCGCGTTGGTGCCGCTCGCTGTCGGATTGGATTTCCGGTTTTGATGAGTGGATTCGCAAGTCCGAGCCGCAGGAAATCATTGATCTGAGTATTTTCTTTGACTTTCGCACAGTTTATGGCGATGCCGATTTGACACACCAGTTGCGCCGCGCCATCCATATCGCGTTGGCTGACGAACCGTCATTCTTCCATCACTTTGCGCAAAACGCACTGACATTTAAACCTCCTATCCGCCCATTGGGCTCTCTATATTTAAGCAGCGGTGGTCTCGAACATGCCGGCGAGATTGATCTCAAGGATGCGATGATGCCGATGGTCAGTTTCGCTCGTTTGTATGCCCTGCGTCACCAGATCGACCAGACGCATACTCTCGAACGTATCGAAGCTTTGAGCGAGAGGAACATCATTCTGCCCTCCAGCCGGGATGAAATTATCGTCGCCTATGATCTGCTCATGCAATTACGTCTGCAGAATCAAATGAGCGCGCTCCTGGCGGGTCGACAACCGACAAACCTGATTGTTCCAGGGAAGCTGGGCAACATCCAAAAGGAATTATTAAAACAAGCTTTTGCTCAAATCGCTGCAGTTCAAAAAAAAGTCAGTTATGATTTTCTCGGCGGCATTTAAAGAGAACAGACCAACATGAATATAAGCTATTTTATGATGGATTTTTTCCATTGGATTCAAGACAACCGAGTGACGGTTTTCATTTTGCTGATCATTTCCATCATCACGTTTGTGGGGACGCTGGCGGCCGTACCCTTTTTGCTCATTCGGCTTCCGGTCGATTATTTTTCATACGAACGCCATCGACGAGAACCCGGCATGGCGGGTAATCCCATTATCCGGATTGCCCTGCTGATCGCCAAAAATATACTGGGATATATCATCATCACCGCGGGAGTGGCCATGCTGGTGCTTCCGGGACAGGGCATATTGACCATTCTCGCCGGATTGATGCTGATTGATTTTCCAGGCAAGTTTCAATTGGAACGGAAGCTGATCTCTCAGCCCTCGGTGCTGCGGGCCGTGAATTGGCTGCGCGTCCGCGCCGGCCACCCTGAACTGATGGTGAAAGGTCTTGATGACCTGCAGAACGGACTCGATGCCAAAGACAGCGGCGAACAGTGACACAGCGACTCACCTGTAGAATTTATTCTTCCCTTTCATCAATCTTTCAAAGATAGTATTCTGACTACCCTGGTAGCTTTTCGACTACCCCTGATCATAATTTTCTTCATCTCCTCCAAATTCCCTGTTTTTCTAATCAATTAATTTTTAAAGACTAAACATCGAATCCTATGGCGCCACAACTCGGCTGAATGCCGGCATCATTGTTGAAGTCTATCATTCCACTGGATTGAATGAAAACAGCATTTCAAATTGCTGCATGACAGAGCCCAAAAAGCAGAGGTTGAACGAAAGCGGCACTCTGGTGATTAAAATTGGCACGGTGGTGATATCATTATACACGCTGAATGCATACAATATATATGAAGAATCGGGGCGCGTTTGAGTACAGCTCACCTGTTTTAAGGGGGGAGGGGGTTTATTTCATTTTGTGTATCTGACAGAAAAAAGGAAAGGGAATAACCATGAAGAAATTGATTTTTTTGGTTATGGGAATTCTGCTGGTACAGGGCTGTTCGCGACAGAACAGCATGGGGCCGGATCTCCTCACGGATGCATCCGGTGAGAGTTATTCTCAGAGGA
>RPQV01000538.1 GCA_003818595.1 Calditrichota bacterium | reverse complement strand
TTTCGCGGCTGGTACGATTTCGGTTCCGGTCCCCTCGGCGACATGGGACATTACAGCGGCTTTCAGATTTGGGACATTCTCAATCTCGGGTTGCCGATCAGCGTCGAAGCCTCGTGCAGCGAATTCTGCCGCATCAATGAAACCGGCCAGGCGGAAAAGGTGGTAAACAAGGTCTCTTTTCCCCAGGCCTCGCTGGTGCATTGGCAATTCCCGCAGCGCGGCAAACTGGCGCCGGTCGATTTTTACTGGTATGACGGCGGTCTGCGTCCGCATATTTGGAAGGAACTGGAGGAAAATGGCCAGGAGATGCCGGATGAAGGACTGCTGTTTGTCGGCGATAGAGGCAAATTGTTCGCCGATTTTTCCGGCGAATCGCCGCGGCTGATTCCGGAAAGCGCGATGGAGGAATTCGTGCGCCCGCCGCAGACCCTGCCGCGTCCGGACGACGAACTGACGCAATGGATACGCGCCTGTCGCGGCGAACGGCCTTCGGACGCCCGTTTTCAGGTGCTGCAGCCGGTCACCGAAACCCTGCTGCTCGGCGGCATCGCCATCCGCGTGCCGCAAAAGCTGCAGTGGGATGCCGAGGCCATGCGCTTCACCAATAAAGAAGAGGCCAACGCATTGGTCACTCGGCAGAACCGCAAGGGATGGGAACTGGCGTAAGAATCGGCAATGAGATTTCGCCGGCGTCAGTTTGATGATGGAAATTTAGTCTGCGGATGTCATTTTGCAGAGATAACCTGCCGACGGCATCCGCAAATTTTCATCGCTTAGACCGTCCCATATCGTCGAATAGTTGCCCGCCGGACGACGGGGAGTCGGGATGCGGAGTAAAAAATGTAAAGTGGAAGAAGCAGCCACAAATGTAGTACAAGTCTTTGTCATAAATTTATTCATATACCCCCAATAAATTCAGCCGCCTAATCTCGTCAGCATTTATATCGATAAATAATTCTATCTTTCGATTCTTTAAATTTTGTATATTTGATTATTACCATTTATTGCCATTCAGAAAAAAGGTAAATTTTACTCAACAAGGAGCGAATCATGAAATCTTGTTTACGATTCAAGACGCCGAGTATGATTTTGTTCACCATCGCTGTGCTCTTTTTCAGTTTCTCTGCCCTGGCGCAGACGCCGATCTACGTTGAAAATTTTAGTTTTGAAGAACCCGGTACTATAAAACAACTCAATTTTGAGGATGTCCCCGGCTGGTATACCGATTCTCTGGCCGTCGATTCCGGCGTGGAAACCGGATGGACGCCGACGGATGGTGAGTGGACGGCTTTTCTCAATAGCTTTCAGCCTTTTGTTTGGCAACTAACCGATCATACGATTGTCGAAGGGGATAACATCGATCTGCTGGTCGACGCGCGCATCACCTGGGCGGCTCTGTCGATGGAAATGTTTTTGTGGTACGATGACAACGGCACCAAGGTCTTCACCGCCGTTGAAGAGTATGAATTGACCGAGACCATGGGCGAATACGGCGTTAATTTCAATACCGCCTTTTTTCCCCTCTCCATCGGCAAAAAGCTCGGCATCGGTTTTAACAACACCACCCAGGTGGAGCAAACCTGGGTCGGCCTGGACAATGTGCGGCTGCTCAACTACAACACCGCCGCGGTCGAGTCGCAGGACGCCCGTCCGTTAGAGTTCAGCCTTGCGCAAAATTATCCGAATCCCTTTAATCCGAACACCCAAATCCGCTATACACTGGCCAAATCTGCCGCAGTCACCATCGATGTCTATGATATATTCGGGCATCAAATCAATCGTCTGCTGCAGCAGCAACAGGCGCCCGGCGAATATGCCATCACCTGGGATGGACGCGATTTTCAAGGCCGATCGGTCGCCAGCGGTCTCTATATCTGCACCATGAGCGCGGATCAGATCCGGAACAGCATCAAAATGATTTTGCAGAAATAAGGTACTCCGAACCGCTGGTTTCTGGGGATAATGATAATGGTTTGGGCTCCCATCAAGTTGGAGCCCATTTTTTCCTCGCATGGTTCAATAACTGAAGCGTTGCCTAGACGACGCAGAGCGTCAAAGACGGCATTACCACGCATACAGACCGTGTGAAAACAGCAAATAACCGCACCCTGAGCGAAGTCGACGGGTGCTAAGTTCATTAAAATCGGGCTTCGACTCCGCTCAGCCACCGAGGAAAGAGGCATTTTCACACAGTCTGATAGCGTGGTAATGAGGGAAAATCAACCATAAAACCCTATTCCACCTCCTGACGATTCCTCTGCGTTACGCTGCGGCCTCTGCTCTTCTGCGTTTGCGTCGGGGATCGCTGTCTTCAGGAAAATGACTTGACCCGATCCCTCGAGAGATCGGGTCAAGATGCTGCGTTTTCATATTGATTTATTGTCGTAAAGCATGCAGGGGTTAGAGCGGCGCGATGAGAAAGCCTACTTGATCATGGTCAGCTTACGCGTCAGTTTTTCATGAGCGGTGATCAATTCATAAAAATAACTTCCGGAAGACACCTTGCGACCCTGGTCATCGCATCCGTCCCATATGGAGGTGTGTCGACCGGCGGGCAGGTCGCCGTTGAGCAGCTCGCGAACCTGGCGGCCGTTCTTGTCAAATATAATCAGCCGAATCTGTCCCGGCTCCGGCAAATCAAAGGAGATCAATGTCGTCGGGTTGAACGGATTGGGATAGTTTTGATGCAACGTCAGGTCGCTCGGCGCCAAAATCTCCACCGAAATGGGCTCGAACGGTTTTTTACCGCCTGATTTGAACACAGCGACCAGCTGATAATGATACTTTCCCGGCGTCGATGCTGACTGGTCAATATATTGGAACTCGTTGCCGGTTCCAACACTCGCGCTCGGCGTCTGCTTGTTGATCAACTGATACAACCGCTGTTGACCATCGTCACGGTAGATCTCAAAAAACGCAATATCGGCAATAGACGGTAACGACCAGTGCAGCAAAACACCCTGATCATTGGCTTCCGCCTTGAACGCGTCAAGGGTGACTGCGGTTTCGGGACTGTATATCAGATTCCACTCTGCAAATGTGGAATCTTTTCCATCAGAAACGGTGCAGCGCAATACGCTCGATTCCGGCAATGTCGGATCGGTGTACACAGCGGTATGTGATTCAATTCCTATTAAATGATCATTCAGGCGCCAGGCAAATCGTATCGGATCACCCTCCGAATCAATCACCTGTAAAATTTCGAATCGCAGCAATCGATAGTAAGCAAAACGCACCGTCGTCTCCGAGGGCGACATTGAAATGATTTTCGGCGCCTGATTCGCCCTGATTGCCGTGGCCTGAAAAAGGACAAACTGGCCATTGTTCAATTCGGCTTTGAAGGTATAGATTCCCTCTCGGTTGCCGAGCCGCACCAGACAGGCGGCAATACCCAATGAATCGGTTAATATCGGCTGCGGCGTCAGCACCATTCCATCATCCATCGCCGAGAAAAGAATCGGGGCGGAACCT
>RPQV01000537.1 GCA_003818595.1 Calditrichota bacterium | reverse complement strand
CACCCTGCTTGCGATAATCAAAATAACCCCACGATGCATACGCACGCGTCGCCGAGATCATGTTGTTGGATTCCGCGTGAAAATTGTAATGATCGTCTTCATTGAATACAATCGGCTTTGAGGTATAACCGGGAACCTGTCGGGTTTTTGCCACCATTTCGGTGATTTGTGCGGGATCCTCGACGCCGCTGCCGGGTAGAAGAATGAAATCAGCGGCCTCCACGACATTGGGCAAGGGGACGAACCCGCCGGAAAAGCTGGTGCCGACCAACAAGCGGTTATTGCTGCGGAGTTGGACGCGTCGTATCAGCTCATGCACCCGCTCAGGCTGCAGGATATCATGATCGTACTGTATGTCGCATTCATTGTTAATTTCGATCAGGATATTTTGATACCCTTGAGCGAGAATCCAATCGGTGATATGATCGACGGCTGCAATGACGTCCTGTTCGCTGCCCAGAATCTGATCCTGACCAAAGTAAAAATAGCCGAGGATGACCACCATCCCCAATTCATCAGCGCGGTTGAGAATCTTTTCCAGCCGATGCAGAAAAGTCGAATCAAGTGCGCCCTGCGCCTTAAAAGCAGAATTGATCCATTCGCGATTTCCATAGCCCATTGGACTGCCGCCCTGCAGGTTGAGGGTAAAGGCGAGCAATCCGTGCTCCCGCCACTCGGGCATGGCCTCGATGAACTCGTCGGTATTTCGCTCCGCATCCCAGACATTCGTATCCGGATATTTGAACAAATCGCGGGTTTTCGGATTGAGATCATCAAAAATCCCCTGCACCATGCGCGAGTTGAACAAGAGGCCTTCGATTTTCATACCGCCCCAGTAACGACCCTGATAGGTGATTTGATCGTTGATGAAGAATTGATCCTGATGAATGGTGACACTAGTCCCAGCCTGTGCGGTGAGAGCCAGTGCAAGCCAGGCAAGGAGAAGGAGCGACAAGGCAGGCGAGATAAATTTCACTATTTTCATGCCGGCATTCCCAAAATTTAAATGATATCGATGAGACTGTATCGAAAATTAGTACCGTTATATATCCACTATATTTTCTCTGCGAAACTTGGAATTCATGACTGTTCGCCGTCGGTTTGATGACAAGGTGATGAATGAACCAACGAATTGGCTTATTCCCATAACTGAGGTTTTACAGGTGAATCTTGAAAACCCTTGACATTAGTCATTTTCTGAATCCGAAGCAAGCAATTTTAAAAAATTGGATTGAAATCGTCAAGCCCAACGATGATAATTTCAATTCGGCAGTGACGCGTCAACCGTCGGTAGAGGTGCTCAGAATCCTCTCGATCACGAAAAATTATTCTTGTTTTTGAATCGTCAGCATGCAAAATTACGTTCGTTTAATCAATTGGAGACAATCATGCATTACAATAAATCGGTCGGATTCTGGCCGACAATACTCCTTTCATTGCTCATATTCAATACCAATGACCTCTTCGCGGCACATCAGGATTGGAGTTACAATCTCAGCATTTACGAGGTCAATGTCCGGCAATATACCGAGGAGGGGACATTTGCCGCGTTTTCTGCCCATTTGGAGCGACTGCAGGAGGTGGGTGTAGGCATTCTCTGGTTTATGCCCATTCATCCCATTGGCCAAAAGAATCGCCTGGGCACACTGGGAAGCTATTATGCCGTGCAGAATTATCGGGAGATCAATCCCGAGTTCGGCACTCTGGATGATTTTAAAACCCTGGTGCGGCAGATCCATGAACGAGGCATGTATGTGATGATGGATTGGGTGGCCAATCACACCTCATGGGATAATGTGTTGACGATCGAACATCCGGAGTGGTACAGCACAGATCAGGGGGGCGACTTTATCGCGCCGCCCGGCACAAACTGGTCGGACGTGATTGAATTGAATTACGATCAACAGGGGCTGCGCTATTATATGATCGCAGCGATGAAATTTTGGCTGCAGGAGGTCGGGGTGGACGGTTTTCGCTGCGATGCCGTCAGCATGGTTCCCAAGGACTTTTGGCGGCAGGCCATTGCGGAACTCAAATCCGTCAAACCGGATATCTTGATGCTGGCCGAAGGCGACGGTCGCGAATGGCACGACGTCGGATTTGACATGACCTATGGATGGGGACTGTACGGCTTTTCCGGCGGCGTATTGAAACGGATCGCGGATGGAACCAACACGGTTTTCAACCTGAACAGCTATCTGAACAACGAAAAAACCGTCTATGGCAGCGGCAGCTATCGCATGTATTTCACCTCGAATCATGATGAGAATTCCTGGCAGGGCACGACGGAAGAATTGTTCGGCGATGCTGCGGAAGCCTTTACCGTCCTCACCGCCACCTGTCACGGCATGCCGCTCATTTACAGCGGACAGGAAGCGGGCTTGAACAAGCGGCTGGCCTTCTTTGATAAAGACCAGATTCCATGGCGCGAGCATCCCAATACGGCACTTTATCGCCGACTTTTACTGCTGAAAAAGAGAAATAGTGCCCTGTGGAATGGGGATAAAGGAGGAGTTTTTCAGAGGGTGCTGTCCAGCAACAACAGCGATTGTTTTGGCTTTATCCGCGAAAAAGATGACGACAAGATCATGGCCGCATTCAATCTCTCCGACGAGGAACAGAGTGTGACGCTCAAAGGAGCTGCATTTATCGGATCATATCGCGACGTGTTCTCGGAACAACCGATCACTCTGGAAGCGAATGCCTCTCTGACTCTACCGGCGTGGGGTTATCTTGTTTATGAAGTGGAACAGGGCAGCGCTGTGGGTGCAGATACCGCGGCGCTACAAGAGTTTCTACTCGCGCAGAATTATCCCAATCCGTTTAATGCAGACACCAAAATCATCTACTCTGTCGCGGCCTCAACCGAAACGATTCTGTCATTTTTTGATATCGCGGGTCACGAAATACTGAAAACTAAAGTCGATAGCGGTTCGCCCGCAAGCAGGGAGTTCATTTTTACTGCCGCGAATCTTCCCAGCGGGATTTATCTCTATCGATTGCAGGCCGGAAGCAAAATCGCCACAAAACGAATGGTGCTGCTGCAATGAGTGACAACAGGCAGTTCACAGCAAATTGTGGCCGCTTCACTCTTGACGACGGGCGTTTCACGCCGGCCCGCGATCTCGACACGATTGACAATCGGCTTGTCACGACCAGACAGTTGCTTTGCATGATGGAGAGCCGGCTTTGTATGATCGAGCACTGACCGTGCGCCATCGATTGTCCCTCGGAGTTCCTCGGCTTTACTTTTGCCTGGCTATAAACATTCCACTCCTGACGGAGTGGGCAAGTTCTGCCGAACTCAAAAATCATGTTGATAGGAATTCATTGTGATTTTTAATCAACCTGACATTAGCTCCTTCCAATCCCGTAGGGATGGAATGTTTATAGAAAATCATACCCAACAATTCGGAACTCCGTAGGAGTGAAATGTTATTATGTTTGTTCGGTCTTCCTGTAAAATTTTGGTG
>RPQV01000536.1 GCA_003818595.1 Calditrichota bacterium | reverse complement strand
TTATATAACATATGAAGGGGGAGTAAATATCCCAAATTTTATATCGATCACCATGTCGTTAAGAGGGAGGATATTTTTTTATTGAACGATATTTGTTTTTACGTTATTTTAAGCAACCTAAATCATGCATCCGGAGCGGCTGATATGACGATCGCTCCAGTCCGACAGTGGTTTCCATTGCCGGCAAAAAAGGATGAAGGTGATCGTACAGGCGTGTGAACGTGTTGTAAGGAGCTCTCAGATGATCGATTGGTTTAAAACGCTTTCTCCCATGCTGCAGGCATTAATGGCGACGAGTTTCACCTGGTTTCTGACGGCGTTGGGTGCTGGTCTGGTTTTCTTTTTTAAATCGATCAACCGCAGGGTATTGGATGCCATGTTGGGTTTTGCCGCCGGGGTGATGATCGCGGCCAGCTTTTGGTCATTGCTGAGTCCGGCGATAGATATGGCGGAACAAATGGGGATTCCTTCCTGGCAGCCTGCTGTCATCGGTTTTTTGCTCGGCGGCATATTCCTGCGCGGGATCGACATGCTTCTGCCGCATTTGCACATGAATCTGCCCACATCAGAAGCTGAAGGAATTCATACCACCTGGCGGCGAAGCATTCTGCTGGTCTTGTCGATCACCCTGCACAACTTTCCTGAAGGTTTGGCCGTGGGTGTGGCCTTTGGAGCTTTTGCTTCGAACATTCCGGAAGCCTCGCTGCCGGGCGCCATTGCGCTTGCACTGGGGATCGGCATTCAAAATTTTCCTGAAGGTGCTGCGGTCTCTATACCCCTGAGGCGTGAAGGATTATCGCGCTGGCGCAGCTTTTTATGGGGACAATTCTCCGGACTGGTTGAACCCATCGCAGGCGTTTTGGGCGCCTTGGCGGTGATTAGTATGCGCTCGTTATTACCCTATGCCCTTTCCTTTGCCGCCGGGGCGATGATCTTTGTCGTCGTGGAAGAACTCATCCCCGAATCTCAAGCAGACCACAACACCGACGTCGCCACCATGGGCGCCATGCTCGGTTTTGCCGTCATGATGGCATTGGACGTTGCCTTGGGTTAAATCAGGGCGTGATTAAATCGACCGCACGATCCGCCGGAAATGGAACCCATAGATCGCCATTTCTACAGCGATGGCAAAATTGCGGGGGCACTGCAGCAGACTGAACAATAAGAGCTTCCAATAATATCTTTTGCCGTTTTCAAGCATACCAATTTTCCATATGGACTTGAAAAATGCGCGAATATCCGCCATTTTCAGATAGCGAGGCTTGGCATCGCGTCGGTATTCCCGCAAAAAGGTCTTGACCCGTTCATAGTAAGGCTGAGGAGCGTAAATGGATTCGAGGATATGTTTGTAACCCTTCACCAGCTGTGGATAATGCATTCGCGGAATAAAGTTGATCGAACCATCCATATTGTTGCCGTTGAACCCTCCCAACAGTCGATTCTCATTATGCAGTCGCTTGAATAATTTGGTGCCGACTGGAGCATTCAGCATCCCCACCATCGCGGTGACAATCCCGCTCTTTTGGATGAAATGTATCTGCCGCTCAAAAATGGATGTCGTATCGCTGTCAAAACCAACAATAAAGCCACCGGACACAATCAATCCCTGTCGCTGCAGCCTTTTGATCATCGAGACCAAATCGCGGCCTTGATTTTGTTTTTTCCCGCATTCAGCCAAGCCTTGCTCATCCGGCGTTTCGATACCCACAAACGCGTGATGAAAACCGGCCGCGACCATCAAGCCGACCAATTCATCATCATCGGCCAAGTTGATCGATACCTCGGTGGTGAACTTGAAGGGATAACCGCGTTCTTTTGACCATTTGATCAGCGCCGGCAACAGCTGCTTTTTCAGCTTGGTTTTGTTGCCGATAAAATTATCGTCGACGATAAAGACGCCGCCGCGCCAACCGACCTCATACAAGGATTGCAGTTCGGCCAGAAACTGTTCCGGCGTTTTGGTACGCGGATGATGACCATTGAGCATAGTGATGCTGCAGAATTCGCAGTCAAATGGACAACCGCGCGAATATTGAATTCCCATACCGGCATAACGATTCATTTTCAATAAATTCCACTGGGGAGCCGGGGACTTTTCCAGCGATGGAAACTCGGCAGATTGATAAACCGGTTGGGGACATCCATTTTGCAGGTCGTCGATAAAAGCCTGCAGGGTGGCTTCGGCTTCATTGAGGACAAAATGATCGACTCCAAGAATATCACGATACTCTGTTGTGGCCAGCGGTCCGCCGGCAACCACTTTGACGCCGAGTTGATTGCAGCGATTGACGATCCGCAGAAAAGAAGCTCGCTGCACATTCATACCGCTCAAGAAAACATAATCCGCCCAAAGCAAATCCTTGTCTTTAAGCCGCGAGACATTCATGTCAATCAGCCTTTTTTCCCAATTCTTCGGCAGCATGGCGGCGATTGTGACCAGACCTAAAGGGATATCCGCCGCACGTTTTGAGATAAAGCGAACGGCACTGGAAAAGCTCCAAAAGGTTTCCGGAGTTTGCGGATAAACAAGCAGAATCTTCATGTTATTTTTCCTATCAAATGACTATAAGAATATATATAATTAAAAGAACAAGTAGTGTAATACTACTGTAAATTAGAAATTGGGCTTTCATCTAGCAGGAAAAAGAGGTAATTTACATATATCTTTGATCCAAACCATTGCATCATGACGCTGAATAGTATTCGAGTTGGGCATGCGCAACAAACGCCTTTTAACAACCTCTATCGTTCTTTTTGTCCTGGCGCAAGTCACCTGGTTTTCCTTATTGGGTCTCTTTATTTATCGCTTTGTCATGTCGCGCAACCTCGCCGAACAGGTGGAAGGACAATTATCGATCGCGATGGATTCCACCGGTTCCAGTTTGTGGGTGCTGATCTTCGGATGTCTGCTCTACGTGGCCGTGTCTGTGGCCATGTCGATTATTTTTAAAAATCTCGGTTCACAGTTGCGTCTGACCGGAATGTATGATACTTTCATCGCCAATATCACCCACGAGTTGAAATCTCCACTAGCCTCTCTACAGCTTTACCTTGAAACATTCAAACTCCGGAATGTGCCGCCCGACAAACAGGCTGAGTTTATTGATCTGATGCTGAAGGATTCGAACCGCCTCAAAAACCTCATCAACTCTATTCTAAAGATCGCCGTTTTGGAGAAAAAGAAGGAAATTTATGATTTCTCGATAGTGAATGTCGATCAATTGGCGCGTCGCTTGGTGATAGATCTGCAGCAGCAATTCAAACTGCCTGCAGGAACCATTACCATTATCGGCAGTGCGCCCTGCGAATGCGTCATCGATGAAAATACCTTCAAAATCGTTTTTAACAATCTCATCGAAAACGCGATGAAATATTCGAATAAGCCGGTCAAAATAGTGATTTCTCTGCACACCGGAGCCAAAAATGTTCAAATATCATATCAGGACAATGGCATCGGTATACCGGTTAAGAAACAAAAACG
>RPQV01000535.1 GCA_003818595.1 Calditrichota bacterium | reverse complement strand
TGGACTCGACGTTCGTGCGCGCAAACGGCGTGGATTTCCTGGTTGTCACCAGCAAAATGTGGGAACGAAAAATTCCCATCAATGGAACGCTCGTCAACCCGGCGGCTTATGACAGCATTTCCACCTATGCGGATTTGATCCGTGTTTTTGAACCGTCCAAGGATCATCCGGGTCCGATCATCAAGGTATATCGCGTCCGACGTCTCAATACCACCGTGTCCGATGATGGGCAGAGGGGACAAATCAATAGGGCGGGGGATGGGCAATCTAAGGAGTAATTATTAAATGAGAGATTCTAAATTCAATATAATCAGGATGCGCTGATAGGGTGACTTTGGTACATTATTTGTTATGATTATAATAAAATCTTCGACCTGTTACAAAAAGGGATCAACATGAAGGAACGGTTGAGTGTTATTGTTTTAACGGTGGTTTTGGGGATGGCTTTCGGGAATGCGCGGGAATGGAATCCGCCATTTCCGCGGACGATGTATTTCAGTCCCGCGGGTTATTATGGCAGTGCCCGAGATTATTTTCTGGCCAAATATGATCTGGCCATGCCCTGCGGGGGCAATGCGGAACATGGTGATCTCGCCAGGGCGACCCACCTCCAAAATTCGAATATCGTCATCGGCGGTACCAGCAGACAGGGCGCCTGGCCCGGAAGTGAGCCGTCACAGGCCTTTTGCTATCATGCGACCTTTTTAACCTTGTCTACTGCGATCAAACCCGGCGACAAGGAAATATCCTTCAATAATGCCACAGGATACGGTTTCCCGACACGGGATAAAAGCAATTACGCGATCATCGGGAAGGATGACTGGATTCAATATGGTTCGGTTGACGGCAATCGCTTCACCGGAGTGCCCTCATCGGGTGCTTTTGCAGTGGACACGAATCATCCAGCCGGCGACAGCGTGCGCTTTCCGATTCGCATGAGCGGTTTTGGCATGTTGTACAACCTCACCCCGCTGGCGCCGAAAATTGACGGCAAAGAAACATGGAAATGGTTTGTTGATAATCGCTTTCGCATCCAGGATTTTTCCGCCTATGATGCGGTTTTTTATGATGCCTTTCGACTCAAATTATATCGCGAAGATGTCGAAGCCCAATGCGGCATTGATCTGGATGCCAATCGCGTCGATGATTTTGACGAGCACGGTTTGACCTGGATCAATCAACAGTGGCAGGAAGGCGCTGAAAAGCTGCTGCAGTACGAGCATCAGCGCATGCAGGAACTGCATCCGGTAGATTTCGCCTGCGAGACCTTGAACTCCGGCACCGTCGAAGAAGGATATGTGTTTGATTATGCGGACGGCATGCTGTGGGAGGGATTCATGCGTTTCGCCTATGATTGGAAATCAATGGTGAATACGAATCTCAAGTGGGAGAAAAAACAACAGGAAAAAGGTCGTCCCAATCTGACCATGATCACCGACTATGAAAAAGAGACCCGTGAGATGGGCAGAGACACCTTCACCCGCATGCGTTACGGACTCACTACCGCTATTCTTTCCGGCGCCTATTACGGCAGGACGTTCGGGGATTGGTATTATATCGGTTACTATCATGATGAATTCGATGCCAATCTGGGTTATCCGACATCCGAACCGCAGGAGCTGACGAGCGGTGCTTGGGTGCGCTTTTTTGATCACGGCGCCGCCATTTGCAATCCGAGCGGCAAAATCATCCAGGTTGCTTCGACTGAACTCATCGGCAAATCAGGTTATGCCGGTCCTTATTATCGAATGCGCGGCGGTCAGGATCCCAACTTTAACAACGGCGAATTGTTCACCACTGTTGAGCTGTTCGGTGAGGTGAGAGATGCCAAAAGACCCCGCAACAATCAGGGCGATGGCATATTGCTTTTCAAGCAGCCGACCGTCGTGGTGGCGGATATCTGGGTTGGAAACACCTATAATAATGATACCTCCCCGGCGAGCGATCCTGTTCAGTTGACCGGTGAATGGGAAGAGGTTCAGGATGAGCCCGATATCTTTCCCACGGCCAACAACTGTTTTTCGCAATGGAGCCATCAGCCCTATAACGGCGCCTATCACAATGACGGCATTGGCTATGCCGTCGCTTCCGCGGGCAACGGAAGTTCGACCGCTGTTTTTACACCCACGATTGGTGTGCCTGGCTATTATGAAATTTCCGAATGGCATGGCAAGGGGAGCAGTCTTTCATCGGCGACGCCCTTTGAGGTGGTGGTGCAGGGACATGTGAAATTATCGGGGAGCATCGATCAGACCAAGAACAGTGGTCGCTGGAATATGTTGGGATATCTCTCCCTGCCGCAAGGCAAATCCGCTTTTCTTCGTATCAGCAACAAAACCAATGGCCAAGTGCTTGCTGATGCTGTACGTTTTCGTTATTTAGGCGACCATGTCGAGCCCGATACTACCCCGCCGAATCCGCCGCAAAATCTCAAGATAGTAGAGTAAGCAAAGAGCTGATATAAAAAAGCGGCCGATCGTAAAGATCGGCCGCTTTTTATTGATCAACGCCAGAAAAACATCGCGTTCTTTCCAAGCTCTCTCATTTTGAAAATCCCCCTCATTCCCGCTGGCTGAGCGGAGCCGAATCCCGGTAGCCGAGCGGAGTCGAAGCCCGGTAGCCGAGCGAAGTCAAAGCCCGGTAGCCGAGCGAAGCCGAATCCCGCTGGCCGAGCGGAGTCGAAGCCCGGTAGCCGAGCGGAGTCGAGGCTATCTTAGCAGCGTCATTTTCTGCGCCAGAATCCGCGACAGAGTCTGCAACTGGTAAATGTACACGCCGCTGCTCAGCTGCGATGCATCAAAAGTCACCGAATACTGCCCTTCCTGCTGAATCTGGTTGTCGATGATGGTCGCCACTTCCTGACCGCCGAGGGTGTATACCCGCAGAGAAACCGTTTCCACTTTTTCCAGCGCATAAGAAATGGTGGTCACCGGATTAAAGGGATTGGGATAGTTTTGTGCCAACATAAATTGGGACGGAGTTTGTTTGCCATCCTGATTCACCGCGGTTTCGGGTGCAGAGGCAGAGCTCCACAAGATGCTGCCATATTCCGTGGGTGTTTTTACAAACAGGCCTTGCGCCCATTGATTGACCGATTCGTGAATATCATAATCTCGGTCCAGGGCGCAGATGGTGAACATGCCCAGCGCGTCGTAGGATATTTCCGGCCATTTCACGAACGCCACTTCCATCACCTCAACGTAACCATCAGCATTTTCGGTTATTGAACCATGAATGGCCTTGTCGGTGGCTGATGCAATGGTCGAACCGCAATCGCCGTCTGCCAGTTCGAGTTGAATGCTTGGATTCTGTTGCGCGGTTGACCAGTAGGTGTACACTTCCTCTTCCTCGATCAGGCCAAAGCCGATTTCAGACCCCGGCATCTCCTCTTCTATATCGCCGGGGAATCTGGCATCCACGATCAGCTGATAGGCATCATTTTGCCAGATATTGCCGTTGCTTTCGCGGGTGGATGCGACAAAGCTGTAGCTGTCATC
>RPQV01000534.1 GCA_003818595.1 Calditrichota bacterium | reverse complement strand
AGGTCAATCATCAAAACCTGGTGAAAACCGGCCTTGAGTTTGTTTATTCTGATCTGGATTTGAATTACGGTGAGATTAACTATTTCACCAATACGCAGAACATGGTCAAACAACGAAATTTTCCCATCCGCGGTTCGGCGTATATCCAGGACAAGTTTGAATCCAGAGGATTTATCATGAATGTTGGTCTGCGGATGGATTATAATCAGCCCAATGCGGAATGGGTCGATCTTGCCAATTTTGACAAGGCCTTTTTCTCTGCCCAATATGATCCTGCTCGAGCTTTCTCCACAACCAAGGCCAAATCCGAAGTCTCATGGAGTCCGCGTCTCGGAATCTCTCATCCGATCACTTCATCATCCAAGCTATTTTTCAACTATGGGCACTTTAAGCAATTGCCCACCTATGAGCAGATATACCGACTCTCCCGAGCGGGAACCGGGCAAGTCACCAATATTGGTGATCCGACCCTGCAAATGGCAAAAACGATCTCTTATGAATTGGGTTATGATCAGGTTCTGTTCAAAGACCTGCTTCTTCAGCTGGCGGCATTTTATCACGACATCAGCGATCAACAGGCGTTTACCACTTTTATCGATGAAGTGGCCGGCATTAATTATAATCAAAGTACCAACAGCAGTTATGAAGATATTCGCGGATTTGAACTGTCACTACGCAAGTCCGCGGGTCAATGGTGGACCGGTTTTGCCAATTATACTTATCAAGTCAGTACCCTGGGCCACTTTGGCACGGACCGAATTTTCGCTTCACCCTCTCAGCAGAAGGATTATGACCGACGCACGCAGAATTTATATCAAGAGCGTCCTATTCCGCGACCCTTGGCCCGAATGAGCGTGACCTTTTTTACGCCCAACGACTTTGGTCCGGTTTTACTGGGTGAGCGTCCGCTGGGTGATTGGGCGCTTAACCTGCTCGCCCATTGGCGCTCGGGTGAATGGGTGACATGGAATCCCAATGGTCTGCAGTATATTGCGCAGAATGTCCAGGTGAAGGACGATCATAATGTCATTCTGAGATTGTCAAAAAACTTTAGAATTTCGCGCATGGAATTATCCCTGTTCTGCGAAATCAATAATCTCTTTAATAGTAAACTGATGTCCGGTGCCGGATTTTATGATGTGAATGATCAGATTGCCTATTATGAATCCCTCCATTTGCCGTCGAATGAAGCTTACAATAATATCCCCGGAGACGATCGTATCGGTGATTATCGTCGAACCGGTTCAGATTATCAGCCGATCGAACGAGTTGGGCAACTCGAAACCATCCTCGAACCGAATTCGCGCGTCATCTACTATCACATTCCGGACGGCCGCTACATGGAGCATACCGACACGGGTTGGCAGGAAGTGGATTCCGGTCGAATGGACAAGATCATGGACGACAAGGCCTATATCGACATGCCCAACCAAACCTCATTTAACTTTTTGAATCCACGGCAAATCTTTTTCGGCATCCGTACATCATTCAATCTGGACTAAGGCTGAGGAGAGTTTTTTTATGAAACAGCGATTTTTTCTTTATGTGATGACACTAATAGGGTTGTTGTCCTCGATCTGCCTGGGACAACGACCTGTGAGTCGAGAGGTACGTTGGTTGCGCGTCGGCTCTCTGCAAAGCACCTTTGCGATTGAAGGCGCTGAATTCGAAATGCATCGGACGGGCGCCTTGGCGCAGCAGAACGACGGCATGCGCTGGCCGGCCGATTTTCGTTATCAGGACAATTGTGCCGACAAATCACTTTGGATTGGAACCACCAATTATCAAGACCCGATTTCCAAAGACAAATATGCCTTCAAAGTGGTCGGCGCCGGTCCACGACAGACCAACATTCTCAATGAATTGATGCCGGTCAGTTTTCGGCTGATCGGCCGCCAGCCTTCGCCCACGGTCATCGTCGACAGCGAAACGGCTTCTGAGAATGCTATTCTCGACATACTTGACGACCAACAACTCGATCTGCCCGCTGATCGCGTCGTGGATCATGTCCTGCATACCTCGATCGGTATCGATATCCACCGACGTATGATGGCTTTTTCGCAGGAAAATCATGATAATTACTTTATCTATGAATATGTTTTCAAGAATACCGGCATTTATGATACCAAAGGCTCGAAAATTGAACGAACTTTGACCGACTGCATCTTTCATTTCCAATACCGCTGGGCCTTTGCCAACGAGCCTTTTATGCGCGGGGGTGGGTGGATTCCTACCGGTAATATCAGTTGGGGACGCAACACGATGAATGATGCCGTGGGCATGGATCCCTCAGCTGCTGATTTTGAATTCAGCGCCCTATTTGCATGGTTTGGTCATCATTCGCAGAGCTCTGTTGATGATTGGGGGGCGCCGCACCCGTTGAAACCAAGTCCCCTGGGTGCACCGCAATACATCGGAATGGTCACGCTGCATGCCGACACTTCGCCTTCAGATTCAAATAATGATTTATCTCAGCCGCGCACCACTCTGTTTTTAGGATCGGATGATTCATATCAACCGCTTAATCAATTTGATAGCGTGCTCATGGGACGCAAATATGCGATGATGAGCGGTGGGCATCCGGCGAAACCTCATGCTCAGGAGGTTGGCAACGGCAACGCAGATCAATGGGGAACAGACGCCGGCGGATATGCCTCCGGCGCCGGCTTTGGGCCGTACACCCTCGATTTTGGTGACAGCATACGCATCGTCATCGCAGAAACGGTATCCGGAATATCGCGGCAAAAAAGCATGGAGGTCGGCTACAACTGGTTCAATAATTCTCAGCCTTTCACGCTGCCGAACGGATCGACGACAAATGATAAGGATGAGTATAAACGCGAATGGGTGATCACCAGTCGTGATTCATTGTTCCAGACCTTTCGGCGGGCTGTGAGTAATTTTAAGAGCGGCTACCAGATTCCTAATGCACCGCCTCCTCCGGATGTGTTTGAAGTAAAATCAGGCGGTGATCGCATCACCCTGACATGGAGCGGTAGTGCCGAATCGGATTCCCATTTCGGCGGTTATGAGGTTTATCGCGCTATCGCCAGACCGGATACATTTTATCAAAAGATTTTTGAATGCGATGCGGCAAATGTGGCGAGAACCTTTGCCGACGTCACGGCTCAACGCGGATTTGATTACTATTACTATATTCAAAGCAAAGATGATGGAACACAAAATGATCGATATCCCGGTAAAGCACTGCGCAGCAGCCGCTTTTATACCATGACCAACAAGCCGGCTCATTTACGGCGTCTGGCCGCAACTAGTCTTGACGGTATTCGTGTGGTGCCCAATCCTTTTCATATTCAGGCGCGGGATATCCAATTCGGCCGTGATGACGGTTCGGATCGTCTGGCCTTTTATGGTTTACCGGCCGAGTGCACCATCCGCATTTATACGGAACGCGGAGATTTGGTCGAAACGCTTTATCATAATGATGGCAGCGGTGACGAGTTGTGGCATTCTCTGACTTCTTCTCGTCAGGTGGTGGTCAGCGGTCTTTATATAGCTCATTTT
>RPQV01000533.1 GCA_003818595.1 Calditrichota bacterium | reverse complement strand
CCTCGCTTCGGCAAGCGCGGATCGAACCATCAAATTGTGGCGACTGCCGGACGGCGAATTACTGAACACCCTGACGGGACACGCTGACAGTGTTTACTCACTCGCTTTTTCTCACGATGGATCACTGCTGATCTCAGCCAGTGAAGACAAGACTGTCAGGATATGGAACATGCCTGATGGGACGCTGAATAATTCATTGAAGGATCCAGCGTGCGAAGAAAAACTACTCTGTGACGATAATCGCTATCCGGCAACCTCATGCCGCTGCAATACGGTGAGCACCTGCACCTGCGACAAGATCTGCACCTGCGATCAGGTCTGTTCTTCCGACAGTTCCTCCAGCTGCGGCGGTACCTATTGGTATCCGAATTGAGACGACAAATTTGATCGAAAGGATATGACAGGATATTATTGCTCAGTTTTACATTAAGAAAAGAGGAGGCGATATATGAAAATGCGCCCCAAAACGTCTGAAAAGCCCAAGATTTTTGGCGTGAATCCATCCCGGCGAAGGAACGGCGTCAGCAGGCGGGAATTTGCCGCAATCAGTTCCGCCATTGCGGCAGGCAGTCTGGCCGGCGCCTCCTGCTCTGCACCGAATTCTCCCAAAAAAGAACAAAAGATAGAGCAGCAAACGGATTGCAAAAAAATGATGTTGACATCACACGCAGATCGGGTCAATTCCGTTGCCATCAGTCAAGACGGAACCCTCCTCGCCTCGGCAAGCTCGGATAACACGATTAAATTATGGCATCTGCCCGACGGCGAACTGCTTAAAACATTGACCGGACAGGCTGTCGAATCGTTCATCGCTGTGGCCATCAGTCCCGACAACACCCTGATGGCGTCCGGAAGTTGGGATGCCAAGGTCAAAGTCTGGCATCTGCCGGACGGCGAACTGCTGCAAACCCTGTCCGGACATTCCGACATCATCACCTCCGTCGCCTTTAATGCGGACGGGACGCTGCTCGCCTCGGGGTGTCAGGACAAAACCGTCAAACTGTGGCAAATGCCGGATGGCGGATTGCTTAAAACTCTGAGCGGACATTCAAACTTTGTCACCTCCATTGCGATCAGTCAAGACGGCACCTTGCTGGCTTCGGGGAGCTGGGATAGAACCATCAATTTGTGGCGTCTGCCGGAGGGTGAACTGTTCAAGACCCTATATTCCACAGTTGTCTCTTCCATCGCCGTTAGTCCGGATGGGACGCTGTTGGCTTCGGGAAGCCGGGATAATATGATCACTCTGTGGCATCTTCCGGATGGAGAAAAACGCATGACCCTGACCGGACATTCCCTGGGCGTCAATTCACTCGCCGTCAGTTCGGATGGGAGATTGCTCGCCTCCGGAAGCGGCGACAAAACCATCAATCTCTGGCGGCTGCCCGGCGGCGAATTGTTGAGAACGCTTGCGGGACACAATGACTTTATCATAGCCGTCGCCTTCAGCCCGGACGGTACGCTGCTCGCTTCAGGGAGCGGTGATAAAACCGTCAGACTCTGGCATTGGTCGACTGGAGAACAGATCGGCAATCTAAAGGACCCTGCATGCGAAGAGACGCTCTTTTGCGACGACACTCGCTATCCCGAATCCTCCTGTCGCTGTAACACCGTAATGACATGTTCCTGCGATAAAATCTGCACCTGCGATCAGGTCTGCACGTCCGACAGCTCCTCCAGCTGCGGCGGTACCTATTGGTTTCCAAATTGAGGCGATTCGTTTATTCATCGAATGGCTCCGGCTGCGTATGATTACTCTGTCCCCATTGTTGAAAAAGGAGTTGGTGGATGAGAAAGCACCCTAAAACGTCTACAGAAAAGCCCGAGATTTACAGCGTGAACCAAGCCCGACAAAGGGACGGCGTCAGCCGAAGGGAATTCGCCGCGGTCAGTTCCGCCATCGCGGCAGGAAGTCTGGTCGGCGCTTCTTGTTCTGAACCGAATTCTCCCAAAAACGAAAAGCGTATGGAGCAGGAAAACGATTGTCAAAGAATTGTTCAGTATACCCACTCTGACGGCGTCATCTCAACCGCCATCAGCCCGGACGGCACATTAATCGCTTCAGGGAGTTATGATGCGAAAATCAAATTGTGGCGTTGGCCCGGCGGCGGTTTGGAGAGAATTTTATCCGAGCATGAGAACACTCCCCTTTCCATTCTCTTCAGCCCGGACGGTACGCTGCTGGTCTCCGGGAGCCATGACAGTACGATCAAAATATGGGGACTGCCTGGTGGGCAACTATTAAAAACCCTGACAGCAAATTCTTACTTGGTCAATTCCGTCGCCATCAGCCCTGACGGCACACTGCTCGCTTCCGGCAGTGATAATGGTGAAATCAATCTATGGCGCCTGCCTGACGGTGAATTATTGAATACGCTGCGCGGCCATTCCAAAGCGGTCGATTCCGTTGCCATCAGCTCTGATGGTGCATTGCTCGCTTCGGGAAGCAAAGACGGATATATTAAATTGTGGCGCCTTCCTGAAGGAGGATTTATTAAAAACATCGCCGAAGATTCATGCCATGTCAGCTGTGTTGCCATCAGCCCGGATGGAAAACTGCTCATTTCGGGATGCGGAGATGCTGATATCAATGATATAAAGATGTGGCGTCTTCCCGAAGGCGAGCTGCTCAAGACTCTGCCTGGATTTAATACCGATGTCTTTAGCATTGTATTCAGTCCGGACAACTCATTATTCGCTTCGGTTTACGGCGATACCGTCAATCTGCGGCGTCTGCCCGATGGCGAATTGATTAAATCCTTGACTGGTCATTGGGGCTTTGTTCGCTCGCTCGCGATCAGCCAGGATGGTACTCTTCTTGTTTCGGGGAGTGTTGATAAAACGGTCAGGCTGTGGAGCATTCCCGATGGAACTCCGATCGGCTCATTAATGGATCCGGCATGCGAAGAGACACTCAATTGCTACAATCCCAACTACCCGGATGCTTCCTGTCGATGCAACACCGTCAGCACCACCTGTACCTGTGACAAGGTCTGCACCTGCGATCAGATTTGCACGTCCGACAGCTCCTCGAGTTGCGGCGGCACCTATTGGTATCCGAATTGAGGAGCGTCGAATGACGAGCGATCAGGAAAAGAGCATTTACTTTCTGCCGTTGGAAGACAAGTTCATCATTTATCTGCCATACAAGCCGTTGGCGTTCATCGGCAACACCGCCATGGTCGACTATATTCAAAGCGGCGCACAATCCGACGACGCCGAGACCCGGCAACTGCTGCAGAACATCGGTTTCTATGCTCCCGATCAACGCCGATTAATTAAAGAGCGCGCCGAGGCGGCCTTCAAGCCGACCATCGGCGTGCTGCTGCTCACAACAGCCTGCAATATGAACTGCGTGTATTGCTACGCTTCTGCCGGTTCCGGTGCGGGTCAGACCATGCCGTTCAGCGTCGGTCAAGCCGTGATCGACCAGGTATGTCGAAATGCGCGGGAACTCAAAAAGTCATTTTCCCTATGCCTGCACGGCGGCGGCGAACCGACAGTGGTCAAAAAGCTGCTGATGGATTT
>RPQV01000532.1 GCA_003818595.1 Calditrichota bacterium | reverse complement strand
GACAATTCGATAGCCCTCCATCCGACAGGTATCGACGATCCTGACGTTAAGCGGGGGACGTTCTCCGTTCACGGGAACATCACACAATCCCATCATGTCAATAAACTGCTGTCGCCGTTTTTCTGCAACACTCGTCCACTGTTCGAGGCGGGTGAACCGTGACAGAGCGGATTCAGAGATCTCGGCAGCCGCTCTCATCAGATAGGTGCGGATATCATTTGACTGATCATATGGCGGATCGGTGGACAGTAACAAATTTTGGGAGTCAAGATGAGAGAAAAACAACAGCAGGAAAAGGACGATCAGCTTACCCATTGGCCATTCCTCACATATGAATGATTCTCTTACTGCTTCGACGGAAATAAGGTTTGGGCTGTCTCTGCAATAATCATTCGATCTTTCTTTGCGTTCCCGGCGCTTTTGCGCGCACAGTGCGGTATATTCATTTCAGGACTCACAATTCTTTACCCACCACGACGTGTACCGCTCACTTGTTTATTCCTTCCTCGCGCCATTTGGCCAATTTTTTAACGTTGATTTTTTTCAACGCGGCAGCAACAAACTTTATAGCCACATCCTCCCCCTCTACCTCCACCAAAAACCGGTTCGCGACCAGCACTTTGATCTCGCCCGCTGCTTTGCTGCGAGAGTATTTGGTATAGGCGCGGTGACCGTTATAGTCAAAGGTGCGTTCGTATCCGTCATCTGATTTGCGCTGAATGTTGGCCGCCGCCCAGGCAGTCATCGCCAAAGACGCCAATTTCTTGATCGAGCCGGTGTCGGTGATTTTGATTTTAATGCTGCCTTGGTCTCGGTCACGATATTCGGCGCGCGCATAGGAGAGCTTGATTCCCAATCCCGATGCCCGCTCGCCGAACAGCTCGACTCTCTCCATCTTTTTCAGCTTTTTAGGAAGCAGTCCCTTCAACTTTTCATAATCCACCGGCTCCACATCGATGGATTTGGCGAGGGTCTTGCCCGCATCTTTGACTTGCTCCTTCAACTGTGCCGATACTATTCCTGTGGATGTGACTAATATCAGCCCTATAATCAGCATCAGACAAGATCGGCTAAATTCTGCTCTCTGAATCATGGTTACCTCTCATAGGCATTTCGCATCGCGCACTGAATTATTGATATTCGATGTGCTTCAATAGCTGCACCGATTATTTTTTCTCAAATTTCATTTTCATGCATAATTTTGAATTACTATTTTTCCCTCTGCGTTCTCTGCGAACTCTGCGTTTATATTTTCTTTTAATTTCGATTATGTATTAGTAGAACATCTTAAATTTTTTAGGTATCACAACAAAATATACGGCAGAACCGCTTTCCACTCACCGTTTTCAAACGGCGATTTCCATGACTTTATCTTGATCAGAGACAGAAATACTTGCGATATCCAAAGACAAGCAGCCCTCAACGGCTTCATAGATATTGCGCAATAACTCGTCAAAGGTTTCCCCCGCGTTGCACAGCCGGGTATTGCGGGAACCGCTGCTCGATAGCCGCCTTCTTCCGCCTCGTGAATAATTACTTCAAGTTTCATTATTTGTCCTGCAGTAATCTCAATATTGCCTAGAACTTGCCATACCTAAATACGCGACAGGTTGCTCATATTATGTTAAGCAATCGCAGACGATTTTGCAAGACGAAAGTTTACCATGTGAGTTTTACTCGTTCCATTGAAAAGGCGGCGAATGCACCGCAGACTCGAATGCCCCCTTTGGTATGCCGGAAGAACAAAATTTCAATCGCCATGACATTTTTCCTGAAATCTATTCAAAAAAATGATTATCTTGCAGCATCGATTATAGCCTTTTAGGGCATAATAAAAAATCATGAATAGAAACCGAGAAGATGGGTATGCATTTGTGCATTACCATAATCGATATGTTTAACCTTCTCGGAAAGACTAAGCATGGAGTACGTTTTGGAGCAAGCGGACCGATATTTCGCGCGTGATAAAGCGTCAACTCTCCAATCTATCACCAGCGACAGCGAGGCAGTACGGCTTTGCCAGCAGGGTAACCGACAGGCCTACGGTTATCTGGTCAAGGCTTATATGCAGCGAGCCTATTATTGTGCGCTGGGGATCGTCGGCTCGCACGAAGCCGCCCTGGATATTTCGCAGGATGCCTTTGTGCGCGCTTTTCGTGCCATTTCGCGATTTGAACCAGAGAAACAATTCTTCACCTGGTATTATAAAATCCTCCGCAATCTCTGTTTGAATTTTGTCAGAGACCGCAAAGCGCATGCGCGATCGTTTTCTGAAATCAATGATTATGAGATCGGCCGTCTTTCCGATGATGAACAGAATATCGACGAAAACCTGGAACGCAAGGAATTGAGGGCGCAGGTCAGAACCGCTCTGAATTCACTAAAACCTCAGGAACGGGAAATCATCACCCTCAAAGATTTCCAGGATTATTCTTACAAAGAGATTGCCGATATCCTGGACATCCCCCTCGGTACGGTGATGTCCCGTTTATACAACGCACGCAAAGCCCTAAAGGCCAAACTTGAGAGGATCTATCCATGAGTGTGAGCGTGAACAGAGAACGATTTGAACAGTTGATGATGGCGGCCGTGGACGGGGAGCTTTCGACGCTGGAACAACGGGAATTCGAAAACATGATTGCGGCCGATGAGTTGCTGAGAAAAGAATTCGATGAATTCAAAAAAATAAAGGAGGTCACGTCGACAATGCATTTTGCGTCACCGACGAACGAGGTTTGGGATCAATACTGGCTGGACATCTACAGCCGCATTGAGCGCGGTTTGGCATGGTTTCTCTTCACCGTCGGCTCTGCCATCCTCCTCACCTATGTGAGCTATAAATTGATCGAGACCATCCTGCAGAATCAGGCGTTGGCCTGGACCGCACGAATCGGCATACTGGGTTTATTGGCCGGAATCGCGTTGCTGTTTGTCTCTGTCATCAGAGAAAAGTGGTATGTCAGGAAAAAAGACCCCTATAAGGAGATCCAACGATGATTATCACGACCTCCAGCCAAATTGCCGGATTTAAAATTGTTAAAACGCTGGGACTCGTACGCGGCAACACCATTCGCGCGCGCAGCATTGCCAAAGACATTGTCGCCGGAATCAAAAACCTCATCGGCGGCGAGATAGAAGAATATACCAAGCTGCTGGCGGAGTCGAGGGAGCAGGCGCTCGATCGGATGAAAGACCATGCGGAGACGCTCGGCGCCAATGCCATCGTCGACATCCGTTTCAGCACCAGCGAGGTCATGCAGGCCGCGGCTGAAATCCTGGCTTACGGCACCGCAGTGATCATCGAAGCGGAGAAGAATCAGCCGTAATCGACGGAAATCGGGGGGAAATTGGGGTCGGACCAAATCAACGAGTTGTTTGAAAAAAGGTTTAAGTGCTTTTCAACGCGAAAAAGGCTCTTTGAATCAATTTTTTGCCTTGAAAAAAGGAGCGATTCGTTCACGGCATCTCAGGCGCCCCCCTTTGCAGGCAGTTTATTGATGAAATCATGCATTCTCAGGCCTATATTCAGGCCTTTTTTG
>RPQV01000531.1 GCA_003818595.1 Calditrichota bacterium | reverse complement strand
GAGACTGGCTGGATCAAAATGGATGGAGAGAGATGATGCAGCCGGGACAGGTGCCGTGGTCGGCGTTTCAGTTTGAGGAAACCGTGCAAGTGCTTACGCAGGTGAATTGGGTCATCCCTGTCGTTGAGAATGAACGCGATGGTGCATGGGATCAGTTTAATAGCATTTTCGAATGATTTTTAAGGATTTGAGTTTTGAATAATAATCTCTTTATTTGCGAGTGACTAATCTGAACGCCTCGCACGGAGACACAGAGACACGGAGAATTGAAAAATTAGATTTGGATATTTCTTTGCGGTTCTTTGCGTCTCTGTGCGAGGGAGAAAATTGGCGAATTTAAATTGGATATAATCAAGTGTAAAGAACATTGAAAAGGAGATCATTATGCAGTCAGGTCACAAAATATCGTTGCTGGGATCGGGACTCATCGGGATGTTTTACACCATGACCCTGCACAAATTTCAAAGCCGACATGTCGTTCATCATGTTTTTTCGCGTTCTGAGGAACGGGCGAAGAAATTTGCCGCCGATTGGTCGATCCCCAAATATTCGACTGACATTAAAACGGTAATCAATGATCCGGACACCGATACGGTGCTCATTGGTCTGCCCAATCATCTTCATCTACAACTGGTGGAGATGGCGGCGGAGGCGGGCAAGGCGATCCTGTGCACCAAACCGTTGGGACGGGATGCCGTCGAAGCGAAAAAGATGCTCGACATTGTCGAGAAAAAGGGTGTCTACGCCGCCTATTTGGAGGATTTGGTGTACACGCCCAAAACGTTAAAGTCATTGGAATCAGTACAACGCGGCGCCTTGGGCAAGGTGTTATGGGTTCGCTCGCGCGAAACTCATCCCGGTCCGCACAGCGCCTGGTTCTGGGATAAAGAGCAGGCCGGCGGCGGTGCGCTCATCGACATGGGCTGCCATTGCGCCGAGATTGTTCGCGTCTTTATCGGCAAAGAGATCAGGCCGGTGGAGGCGATGTGCTGGATGGACACGCTGGTGCACAACATACCGGCCGAGGATCATGCCATCGCCCTGGTGCGGTTTCAGAACGGCGCCATGGGTCAGATTGAGGTGAGTTGGGCATTCCGCGGCGGCATGGATCTGCGCGACGAAGTCGCCGGCACCGAAGGCACTATCTGGCTCGATCATTTTCTGCGCACGGGATTCCAGATGTTCACCAATGTCGGACAGGGCGGCTATGTCGCTGAAAAGGCCGAAGGCGACAAAGGGTGGCTTTTTCCGGTCGGCGATGAAGTCAATGAACTCGGTTATACCCACATGTTCATCGATGCTTTTGATGCCATGGATAATAAACGTCCGCCAATGGAGACATTCTACGACGGTTATGTGGTCAATGCCATCCTCGACGCCTGCTACAAATCAGCGAAAAGCCGACAGTGGGAGCCGATCCGGCTGGACGATTGGCGCGGTAAGGAGATGACTGAGCAACAGCAGGTCGGCGACAAGTTCGTCGATGAACAATATGATCTGATCAAGGAAGAAAAAATGCCGGACGGACGGGTCAAGCACATTCTGAAGGATAAAAAGAGCGGCAAAGTGATTGAAAAGATTCGCTGATGGGTATGTCCCGTCCTCACTCTTATAAACATTTTGCTCCTCAAGATTTCTCACTGACGCTTCGAAATGACAAAAGGAGTAGATTGATATTATCGAGTGCGGAGAAAAACAAAGCTCCAGGATTTTGAAAAAATGACAACAGGGAATCCGGACCGTCTCCTTATTTGATCACCATCATCTTTTGCGTCAGCCGTTGATCTGCAGCAGCGAAATCAAGGAAATAAATGCCGGTGGCCAGGCCGTCGCTGTTCAGGGAAAGACTCTGCTCTCGGGCCGATAACCGGCCGGAGAAAAGAGTCTCGATCTCTTTGCCGAGAATATTATAAAGCCTTAATGTCACCGGAGCGGATGTCGGCGCGGAAAAAATGATGCGGCTGCGGCCGTTGAGGGGATTGGGATAAACGGCCAGCCGATATTCTCGTGGATGGTCTAATTGGCTTTCTTCCACGGTAGTGAATATCCCTTTTATCTGATAAAACGGCATCCGTTTTTGTTTAATGATTCTCAACCAGCCGTCGGTCCGAACCTCGGGTTTGATCTCTGCATTATCGTGAGTATAGATCCGCACCGATTCCATCTGCCAGGGCAGTTTTTGGGGATTGATCTCAAACTCTTTTTGATTGCCGATCAGCGCCAACTCAAGGCGATCCGCTTTTTTCTGCAAAACCAGTGAACCAGTGGTGCGAATACCATAACCCTCGAACGCCTGGCCGAACGGATTGATGAACAGCCGGTCAGCCAGACAGCAGACCGCCGTCGGGTTGTCCGCGTTCATGATTTTGTAAACGACATCGCGGCCGTTCCCCGCATAACATCCTTTCGGCGCCAGCATAAATTCATTCCATGCGATCGGCGCGTCGCTGAAATTGGCAACGACCTTCCAGCCGTTGGCAAACTCTGTCATCTGCACCTCATGTCGGCCATCGATGAACTGATGATCAATCATCGGCTCGAAACCGCATTCGCGGAACACCGAGCAGGCGAGGAAATAGCTGGTGAGATACTTTTCCTTGTTCTTCTGCCAATATCCTCTGTCCGGCGGCGCAAACAGCGGCATGGAGGCGTAGAGGATATTCCACAAATCCTTGTCCTCCCAAAACTGCGGCACCTTGGATTGGCCATCGCCGGTGTACCAGGTGGGGACGTGAACATCGTGATAGACCAGCCCATGCAGCGGCAGGCGCACATCCGGCTCGATGTTGTAGCGGGCATAATCCGCTTCCGGATTGGTGATCGGATTGGCCCAGTCATAGCCGGCGTTGTCCTGCGGCCGCATGGTCATGGTGCCCTCGCCGAAATCGACCGTCGGGAACGCCCAGTCATGCGCCTCTTCGCTGCCGGTCACCAGGTTGAAATCCGATTTCACGGTCTGCAGCAGACGGGTGCGATAGTGGGCATCGTCCTTGCGGGTAATGGGATGGACTGGAGAATAACATTCGGTCAGTGATGAAGCCAGTTCGACATCGATGAAGCGGCAGTTGTAGGGCTGGGAGGCGAGTTCTTCGCTGATCCATTTTTCCGCATACAGTTCATGCGTCTGCGAGCAGGTGTAATAGCCTTGAAACGGCACATTGCCCTGCAGATAAGCCAACCAGCCTTTGCGCAGAGAACCGTCCTGATTTACAATCACATCCTGCGGATACCCTTCGGTGCGATACCATGGCGTCTCCGGGTGATCGGGCGGCCAGACATCCGTGTAGATATCATAACGGCTGCTGAGGTAGCCGTTTTCGTTGATATAATCGATGAGTTCGCCCTTGTCTTTGGGAGCGTACCAGCTTCCGCTGAGGGATATCAGGGCGCGATCCAATCCAAAAAGGTGCAGCGAATCGATCATGGCGAGGGTCTGCATCTGGTCATCGAGGAACCAAAAATCGACGGCGCCGCGCAGTCGATCGACCGCCTCATTGTCCTGGATTTTTTCCGGCCAGGTGACGATATACCCCAATTCCT
>RPQV01000530.1 GCA_003818595.1 Calditrichota bacterium | reverse complement strand
CGGCGAGTTCTTGTGTCAGCAGACGGCTTTGGTCGGTCAAGGTCGACACGTACAGCGATTTGTTTGAGGTTGGATAAATAGCAGTATCGAACGAGGCATATTCATCTGGTCGCGGCTCCTGGCACATCAGGGGCTGTACAGGAAACAGTCTCTCTTCAAGATGAAATTCGTTTTCGAGCCAGGCATCATCGACAGCGTTCAGCAGGGTCAATTCAGGATCGACATAGAGCGACCCAAACTCTCTGCCGTAGCGTGCGCCTCGATTTGCCCACGGGCTGAAACCCTGAGCGGCGTTATCTCGGCACCACATGTCGAGGAGCATTCGGAATTCCGGACAATCATTGTTTTTCAAATGGCAGGTGAGGGACAACCCTTCACAGAAACCGGTTTTCCAGGCATTTTGGGCAGAGTCGCTATTCAAATATAAAAAGGCTTTTTGCGGAATTCTTTGAGGTTCGAGAAGCTTTGAAGACAGCGTTGGAAGTAATGGATTAAATTGATGATCCACGACTTGAGCCGGCAGCAGCACTGGTCCTGCGAATGACCACTGCAACCGATTGATAGAATTATCTACCTGCCAGAGGTAACAAGTTTGATCCTTGAGCCTTTGAGGAAGGTCGCCATCAAGAGGTCGTAAAAGTCGGGTCGCACTGCTGACGAGAAGAAAAAACTCGTCATGAATATGTTCGCGACATTGTTGCAACAATACGTGCATCGTCGCCTGTCCATTTAGGCAATGGGCTGTAGGATAGAATTGCAGCAGATGCTCCCAGTTGGCTTGAGAATCTTTATTTGTTCCTGATATATACAAAATATCTTTGATCATATCGAATTCTGCAGCACTGGTTTAAATGATGTTCTTTACATTCGTTTGGCAAAAACGCATCTGGCAAACAACTCTTTTTCGCGACTGAATATCCATGCGGTAGAGTCATTTTCCAATTGAAAGCAGGTCGGGGCGAACGGAATTTCATGATTGCCGAAAAATCTTGCTGAAAATTGACCCGAGGGCTGATAGATCATCGCCAGCGTGCGTTTTCCTTTGAATTTACCGCCGAATGTTGCATAGATATTGCCTTTTGAATCAACGTCAATGTTTTCAACCAGATGAAACCAGACGCCGCCTTTATGGAGTCTGCGTTCGTACTCTAGTCGTTTCATGCTCTGTTTATATTCCGCACCGTCGCAGATGCTGAATTTCTGCAGCAATGAACCTTGATTATCGAAGAGATAAAAGACGCCCAGCACTTTGAATCCCAGCAGGATATTTCGTTCCGGTGTGATGAGCAATAAAGGCTGATAGGGCATATCTTCGAGGTCTTCCGATATATCACGGTTGTCGGCTATTTTGCCGATCAGTTTTCCGGATTTATCATAGCGAAAAAAGAGGGCAGCGTTTTCCGGATTGATGAATGTCTTGGGAATGAGGTGAGGTACAAGGATGTCGCCTTGCTCGTCCACTTCGAATGATAGAATCTGCAGATCATTGAGGACGATATCATAGAGCCATTGGCAGGAAAGATCGAGCACCAGCAATTTGTTGTTGCCGATATCCATGATATAGATTTGCTGATGACGCAATTTCATCAAGTGAGCGTCCTGTATTTCTCCTGGTCCTTGTCCATTGTGTTGAAAGGCGGCAATCTGCTCTCCTTGGCCATTAAATTTTGCCACCTGGCTGTAGCGATCCAAAATAAAAAAATGACCCGAGTCATCCACAACAAATGAACGCATGTTGGTGTACTCGGCCAGATCAGGATGGCGGTAGTTGTAGGTATCGACCATTTGAAGGTAATTGGTGGTGCTTTTGATGACGACATCCTGAGCAGACCAATGATTGCCGGGCACAGTGCCGAGCTCATGACCGGATTCAGGGCGACAGCGAATGATCAGGGTTGCGAAAAGAATCGCGATTTGAAATATTGTCAATCTGATTTTCATCTTTGATCTCCATAATTATTTTAAAGGAAAGAGTGAGCCCCCATTTCTAATGATGTGAAAATCAGAGAAAATCATTGTGTTCTATTTTGGCAGCTCTTCTCAGCATTTATTCACGTCTTCATACTTGAATTCTTTTGTTCCACTGCAGCCAAAGCAGCCATCATAGATGCAATAGTGTTTTACATAATCGGAAGGCGGTCTCGTCGTTATTTTATAACATAGCGCAAGCCATCCAGTCCATCCGTCGCAGGTTTTGACAGCATCGCAGGGACGGGTGTTACCGCTCGGCGTAGAAATAACAAAGCAGGAAATGACAAAGAGAACGAAACGCAGCAGTTTCTTTTTCATACAATCACCCCCTTTCGTTTATTTGGAAATCAGGCTCACCCTCCCCTTATCATTCGGGTGCGGGTTTTATCCCGGTAAAGCTTCTATTCTAATAAGTGCGCTTATCGAATGATTTTCCGACAGATTGGCAATCGAAATTCTGTCTGCAATATCCTTTTGGGGGAATGTTACGGTTTGATGAACCATTTGGTTTATTCAAAAAAATAGTTTATATTGATTAAAATCAACGCCCCTGTAGCTCAGCAGGATAGAGCAGCGGTTTCCTAAACCGTTGGTCGCGTGTTCAAATCACGCCAGGGGTACAGGATAAATTGATATAAAAACAGTGATTTGAAAAACATATTTGCTTTTAAAAACTGCCCAATATGGGCTTTTCACAAGTCACAAATCGGTCAAAGATGGATTTAATGGGGTGAGGGCAAAATGAAGCAGCTAATAATTCTCTTTCTTTTGCTTTTTACGTGTGTATTCAGTCAAACTAAAACAGATTTCGAAGTACATAACCTAAAACTCGATGAAATTATTAGACTCGATGACTTTTTGCTTCAACATTATAGTGATTCTTACTGGCAGGTTGAAATACGCTTAAGCAATGTGAGTAAATCTCAATATGTTGAATGGGTTAATATTCGTTATAACTTTTGGCAGTCAGGACAATTAGTTGGAAGCGAATATTCATATCTTGATTATGATACTTACGAAAATACTGGTCTAAAGCCAGATTCCTTTGGTCTAATTCAAAGTCTCACGGAAATAATATCATTTGATAGTATTAATTTTGATATTGAATATTATTTTCACGATGGATCAAACTTATCACTTGATGAGAACGCTCTTAAATTAAAATCTACAAATTTTCAGGATTTATCTTATTCAGATGTTTATTCAAAATGGATCGGAGCAGTTTTAAATGATACAAATACTCCAATAAAGTATCCGTATATCTTTGCATGTTTTTACCGCAATGGAAAATTAATAGATTTGCATTACACTTATTTAGATGTCAGCAACAGCGCATTAGAACCGCGAAAAACTGGTTACTTTGATACTCTAATAATTCTACCCGCCGAATACGACTCTGTAAAATATTATACTCACTACTCAATTAGCCTTTCTGGTACAATTGATTTGCCGGTCGAACTAACAGATTTCAGTGTTCAATTACATGAGGATAATATTGAACTGACTTGGTCAACCTTAGCCGAAAAGAATAATTATGCTTTTGAAATAGAAAGAAAAATTGAAGCGAAAGACTGG
>RPQV01000529.1 GCA_003818595.1 Calditrichota bacterium | reverse complement strand
GCTGTCCAAATGAGTGACGTTGAAATAAACCTCCTGAAAAGATTGACCAGCCGACCTCATCTTATCGGCCATGGAGGCGATCAACTGCGCATCGGGGACATTGAAATAGGAAATGTTGTAGCGCCGACCGGCAACCTTGGAGACCTGGGCAATTTTCGCGCTGTCGAGCTGCACTTGGTTGTGCGCTTCCACCTCGTACAGCCACTGCCGCATCGCCTGCTCTTTCCTGCCCCGCAGATAATCCTGGATTTTGTCATGGGTAATGAATTCATTCCGATCGCCCGCTTCGATCGACATCAACTTTTCGGCAATGAGCGAGTTGATGATGATTTTTTTATCCAGATTATGATTGCCCCGGCAATAGGGCGGGCGTACGGTATATTCCGCCCTGCGGATAAACTCGTCAACGGAAATATTCGTGTCGCCGATTTTAACAAGTATTTTTTCTTTCGGCTGCACGACAGTTTTTCGTCCGCAGGAGGAAAAAACCAAGAGGCCAAGAACCATGGAGAAAAAGAGTGTTTTGAAGATTGAACGCAGGGTCTGTTTCATGTTTTATGATATCCTTCTCTTGCTACTGACTTGCAGAAGACGCGGATTACTTGATCACTGCAAATTTACCGACTTTTTCTTTGCCGGTATCCAGCGATTTGACGTGATAAACATACATGCCCGCCGCAATTTCAAGATCCTCTTTGGAGAGCAAATCCCAATGGATCGTTCCGTCGCTCGGCTCATTATCCACCTCGATCTTGTCGACGAGCACGCCGCTCGAGGTGAAAATTCTGATCTCGCACCGCGCCGGAATGTGGGTGAACATGAGCCTCCGACGCTGATTGAGATACTTGTTGCCGACAGCCGGTTCCATGGCATTGGTCATGACGTAGGGGTTGGGAACCACCTTGATTTTTTCCATCATGGCGTCAAGAGCTGATGCATCAATGGCCAGGGTGTGATCGACGCTGAATGTCAGCGAATCACCGGTAAAAAAGGGACGGCTGAAATCAAGCCGGTAGATGTCGCCCGGTTTCGGCAATTGATCAGCCTGATCCAACTTTTGAAAATCGATGCCGAAAATCGTGCCGCCCCAGGAAATCAGACTGCTCGAACCCACAGTGCGGATCACGGCTGCACCCACCAGGACTCGGTCTTCCAAAACATCAAACCGACCATTCGCGTTGATGTCGTCAACCACCAGTTCCATCTTTTCCGGATTTCCCTCATCATCAAAGGAGAGCCTGTTGATGACGTAAAACGAAAATGCCTGATCGAATAGATAATTGCCCTCACCACCGTCAAGATTGGTGATGCCGGTTTTTTTATTGAGCCGGTTGACGAACGCTGAATCGTCATCGGTGAAGACGATGTCGTACCGATAAGGAAAGGCATAATACTCGAAACTGCTTATAGTCAACGTGATTTCCGAGCTGCCGACCAGCCAGCCGCTGTTCGCCCGATTGATGCCGGTTTCAGGCATGGGCATATAGACCTGCGTCGGCATATAACCGTTCATGCCGCTGAGTTTTAATTGAACGCCGTCAAAGCTGTCGGTGATGATCTCGCCGGCACGATAAAACTGCCCCTGCACCGGCCTCGTGCGCCCCATGAGATAGTTCACGGCGCGGTCATCTCTCTCGATCATATTGTCCATGGGAAAATAATTCGCGTCTTCCTTATAGACCAACCTGTTGCCCTCAGTCACGTCGTAAACAGACAATCCATTATTGATCAAGACAACATCCATGGGATGACGATCCTTTTCATTCTTTTTCATGTGACCCAGCGTGTCGACCTTGAATTTCACAGTATAGACATGACCCGACTTGATCTTGTTGATGTCAAATATGACAGGCGCAATCGTGGCGTTCCCTGTGGTCGAGGAAGACTGCATGGCGACAGTCGGATCGACAAATCCCGCCGCTTTCTGCGTCGGCGTCACCTCGGCGACATTATCACCCATACGAACAATCTCTTCAGCCTCATCCAGTTCGATGACAATGTTGTTTTCAGCCGGCGAGATGCCGTTGCCGATCTCAGGCGCGCCATAGTCGTAGGCGACAATCGCATAGTAATAGGTCCGTCCGTTCTGCACCTGGTCGTCGACAAAATGATGTTGAATACCGGTATTGTCGCCGAGAAAGAATTCAGCTCCGCCGACGGCGCCATAATTCGCATGACCGCTGATGCTGTCGATCAAATCACATTGGAAAATGGGCTTTTTGAACATTTTCACGCCCTGACTATTGGTGACAATTTCGGCATCGGAGAACAGCTTGTCCGTGGCGCGATAGAGTTTGTAACCTTGAAAATCATTGATGTTGCCCAAAAAGGGTTCGCGCGTCAACTGATCGGCGACATTGTCCCAGGTCAGAATCACCTTGCCGTCTCCAGGCGTCGCGGTCAATGTCGGCATTTTGGGAGGCTGGGCGAAACGATAGTCAGCCTCATAGATGATTTGGGCGATTTTTTTCAATTCAAAAAGATTGGGAGCTTTATGTCCCGGGGCCGTCAACGTCGCCAGATTTTCATAGGCGTGCAGCATGGCGACCGAAATACGTTCGGTGCGACCGGCGAAAAAGGGAAACGTGGAAGATGAGAATAAAAAGTCAATGGGCTGAGGGGTATCTCCGGTATACTCATCGAACTGGCGCGAATCGAGATATTCAAAGAATTCCTTATCCGCACTCGGATACCAGAAATTGGCGCCGCGCTCGGTGTAACTCGAAAGGCGAAAGGTCGTCAAGCCGAGCATGTCTGACTCGCTGACATCGGTGACGGCAAAATTGGGTTCGCAGCCTATCCCCTCTTGAAAATCGGGCTGATGATTGCCTTCACCGATATCCGGCCCCGTATAATTGATATCCATCGGACCGACGCCGTCCAGCCCGACATCATCACCCGGGGTCTCGCCTGGATCGGGGAACCACAATTGCTGCGTCGCATCAAAATAAGCATAGTCGCCGTCCCCATTGAGATCGAGCCCGTCCTGCCAATCCTGGTCTTCATCACCTTCATAGTGCGGCCGCAGTTCTTCTTCTTTAATGTTGTAGAATCGCAAAAATCGATCGAGGTTATCGATACCCTCGGTCGGCCCGATGATAGCGCCGGCCGAATTATCGCGTTTCTCATTGATCAGACCGTCTTCATCGTTGTCTATGACGTCATAGGCCACCCCCGGACTTTCCAAAAAAGCGCAGGCAAATGAGCCCGGAATGCGGCCGCCGACCGCGATGCCGTCCCAATCCCATGCATAAGCCATGTCCAAATAGGTGTCAAAGTAACCAGTATCATCATCGCCGCCGTGTTCATCGCCGACTGACAAATCGGTGACAAAACCAAAGCCGGAGACCGGCAAATCATAGGCGGAGATGTTGGCAATATCGAATTCCCAGAAAATCAGGTCTCTGGCTTCGGGATTGTTCCATTGAAAGCCTCGGGTGCTCACGCGCAATCCCAAACCTCCCCAGGGATAACCCCGCTGCACGGTCACATTCGGATCGATATCACCGATGAGTTTTCCCGGACGCGGATAATAGCGGGGACCTTCG
>RPQV01000528.1 GCA_003818595.1 Calditrichota bacterium | reverse complement strand
TTATCGGCGATGAATTGGCGGCAGTCCATAAAATACTCTTGAACACCCTGGAGAGTGAATTCGCTCAAGTGCTCATTCTTCCGGGTGACCAGGCGATCTACTTTGCTGCGACTGATGAGTCCATACCGACCAGTCAGATTGGAACGCTCAAACACCGTTACGATCAATATCGAATTCAATTACCCACTTTTCATCCCGCCATGTTCATCACCTTGTACGACTCTTTAAGAATCACCTCCTTTCGTGAACAGTTGCACAAGAGTCAGATAGAGCGGGTGAACAACGATTTTAAACCAATCGCTTATATTTTTGATTTTTTGGTTTGGTACAAACGCGACCACGGTGACACAAAGATTCTATCATTTTATCTTTCGACTCTGACTGTCCGGATTTTTGTCGGGATGTTGATCTTGATCGTGGTCTTTGCCGGAATTCTGCGTTGGGTCAGGATCTCGGCGAAATGGAGAATTTTGACCGCTACGGTTGCTGTTGGTTTTGCGACGATGGTTTTTCAATTCGTATTACTGCTTGCCTTGCAAATGTTCTATGGTTATATTTATTCCTGGCTGGCGGCGGCAATGGCTGCATTTATGGCCGGTATGTCGCTGGCGAGTGCAATCGTCGCTCGCCGCATGTCGCTGTGGCGTACGACCCGTGCCCTGCAGGCGTATGTTTTCATCGTCGTTTTGTTTTCGCTGCTGCTGTTACCACTTGCGACGTTCGTCAATCGTCACTTGTACTTTCCCGGGTTTATGGTCGTGATATTCTGCGCCGGCGGGGTGAGCGGCGGCTGTTTCCCTCTGCTTTGCCGACGTTATCAGGAAATCAGCGATTCTTCAGATTTCGGGGGTATATATGCTGCAGATATTATCGGGGGCGCCGGAGCTGCACTTTTGCTCTGTACATTTTTGATTCCATTGGTTGGAATGCAGCAGACACTTTTTGCGGCATCGGCGGTGGTGTTGAGCGGTTTGTTGCTGATCGGAGAAAGATGACCGATTGTATTAAAGGACGGTATTAAAAAGCGCATAGGTTATTCCCATCAGCCGCAGCTTGGATGAAAACAACGCCAGCCATACTTCCGAACTATGTTTGATTTTGATGTGAGGAGAGTAGCTGAATCCGCAGGCAGCGCTCGGATAAACTCGATGACGAATGGTTGATTTTTTAAAATAAACTGCATCAAATCCGATTTGGAAATAGGGCGTCCAGGAGCTTTGCGGCGTTATGTCCTGCGCTATGGCGCCATAAAATCCGACTGGCGTACCGCTGATGCCTGCATAGGAGCCGAGTCGTATGGCGGTATTATTGTCGATCTGATGTCGATAGCCAATGCCGAGCAACAACCTGCCCGAAAAGGTCAGACGAAACTCTAAACCATTTATGCCTGACCAGGCTGCTTGACTCGGCGCCAGCAGCAAACAGGCTGCGAGTATGATCCGATTAACTGCCATGATCAAAAGTAGAGAGATATCGGACAAGAAACAAGGATAAAATGATCAATTATTTTCAACGATGAAAGGGCGTTCCATGAAATTTGATCACGATGAACGGGTAGTCATGACCCTGGATGCGGGCGGCACCAACTTTGTTTTTTCGGCTGTTCGTGCGAATAAATTGCTGCTCAATCCGCTTCAGCTTCCGGCAAATGGGAATGATCTGCAGAAATGTTTGGAAACACTGCAGTATGGATTCAGGCGGATTCGCGAGCAACTCGAACAAGAACCCGTCGCCATCAGTTTCAGCTTTCCCGGACCGTCAGATTATCGCAACGGCATCATCGGTGATTTGGTGAATCTGCCGGCTTTTCGCGGCGGCGTCGCCGTCGGTCCGATGCTCGAAAGGTTGTTTCAATTGCCCGTATTCATCAATAATGACGGCGATTTATATGCTTATGGAGAAGCCATCGCCGGTTTTCTTCCGGAGATCAATAATAAACTCGAAAAGAGCGGCAGCCGCAAACGATTTTCAAACCTATTGGGCATTACTCTGGGAACGGGGTTCGGCGCCGGCATCGTCAGAAACGGTGAACTCTTTATCGGCGATAACGGCGCTGCCGCAGAAATTTGGCCATTCCCCAACAAACTTTTCCCGGATCAATCCGCCGAGGAGAGCATCAGTATTCGCGGTCTCGAACGTTCTTTCGCGAAATTCAGCGGTCTGGTTCAGGTCTCCTCCCCAAAACAAATCTATCAATTGGCTGGTGATGACCAGTCGCCGTTTCAACAAGCGGCCAAGCTGACGTTTATTGAATTCGGCGAATGTCTGGGGCATGCGCTCGCCTACGCGTCGTCATTGATTGACGGATTGATCGTCATCGCCGGCGGCTTGGCGGGCGCTGCCGAATTCTTTTTGCCGGCGACAGTTGCGGAAATGAACCAATCTTTAAAACTTGGCGATGGTACGTTCATCCGTCGCACTGAAGCACGGGTTTATAACCTCGATGATCAAAATGAATTGGCAGAGTTTCTCCGAGGAGATCCGCACACCGTTCAGGTGCCTGGTACTTCTCTGGCAATTCCCTATGATCCCTTAAAACGAGTGGGTATTGGCACTTCCCGCCTCGGCGCCAGCGAGGCCATGGCCATCGGCGCCTACGCTTACGCCTTGCATGAAATGGATCGTGCAGCCGATGTGTAACCGAGATTTCATTATGCAGTTGGCGTCAATTCTTCATGACGGGTTTCTTGTTAACATTATCGTTGTGGTTTATTGATTTTTTTATATATTATGCTGATTCGTATCCAATACCCGTCCTGATCCAAAACGAAATTGTTCCTCTCCATTGATTATTGTGCAGCTATGGGAGAAAATTCTATGGTTCATTTTACCTGGCTCGATTATTTTTGGACGATTGCCTATCTCATCCTGATGATCGGATGCGGGGCTGTTTTTTATCGACTCGGCAAACGCTCGGGATCCGATTTTTTCCTTGCCGGACGCGGATTACCCTGGTGGCTGCCGGCCACATCCAATTTCGCCACTCACACAGCCACCGATACGCCGATGTGGTTTTCCGGCATGGTGTACAAACACGGACTCTACGGCATGTGGTATTCGCTCTTTGCCGGTTGGTGCGCCATCAGCGCCTGGGTTTCAACGCGCATTTTTCGTCGTTCGCTCGCCGGCACGCAGGCGGAATGGGCGACCTTGAGATTCAGCGGACTGGGCGCTGAGCTCATTCGCGGTTGGCTCGCGGGCTGGCAAGTGGCGATGAATATGTTCATTGCCGGATGGGTCGGAATTGCCATGGGCAATGTCTGTAACTATCTTTTCGGCTGGCCGCTATGGGTGGGATTGGTTTTGTTCTCGACATTGTGTTGTATTTATGTGATTACTGCCGGTTTTTGGGGAGTGATCATTGCCGATGTCCAGCAGGGCATCACCATGTTCATTGTCATCATCCTGGTTTCGATCTGGGCGGCGATAGCCGCCGGCGGACCGACGAAAATTGTTCATGATCTTCATGCGCTGGGATTGAGTGAAATGCTCAATCCGTTCCGGTCAACCGGTTTTTCAGGCGGTGAGTATCCGATTTTATGGCTGGTC
>RPQV01000527.1 GCA_003818595.1 Calditrichota bacterium | reverse complement strand
GTCTGTTCTAAACATTTCCAGCCAGCGAACAAGGTTGTCCAAAAATGGCGCCAGCACTTGTTGGCGATCCTCCAGTCCGCGAAGCATTAAATCCCATCGCCATAACTCATGCGCGAAAATAGCGGCGGATTTCTGCAAACCATTACTGCGAACCGCGATCAAAGGCGTCGTTGCGGCCGTTTGAGTGTCATTATGTGAATAAACGAGGACCTCGCTTCCCGGCAACAACTCCGGCATGGTAACTGATGAATAGATCGGCGGCAGCGCGCTCCAGGCGTCCTGAGTGTCGCTCAGGTCATTAGATACCTGCGTCACCGCATGCGAGAGCCCCAGGGGTGAAAGGACAGGATAGACCAATTTGTCTTCTGGTGACTGCGCGGCTTTGCTGAAGGGAATGAAATCAGCAAAGGCTTCCAGCTCTTTAAAGGACGTAAGCGCGCCGCAGACGACCAGGACCGGTCGGCTGCGCGAGATCAATGATTCTCGAATTTTTGCAGGTACAATCGCGCCGGTTTCACCGGCGGGAAAATTATAAAAAATAAAAAGGTCGATTTGCCGCAAATCATCTGCTGAGGGGAGATTCTGATAATAGGCGCCGTTCTTTTTATGGGACAACAATTGAAATTGATATCGATCCGTAGTCAGATGTTTTTTGAAAAACGTAATGTCCGGCGTGACGCCGCCGCTGATCATCAAAATCGACAATTTTGACTGCATGACATCAATATAGATAGTTCTGCGATTGTTCTCGGTCGAAAGCTCGCGCTCCTGAGCCGGGAGCGATAGAATGATTTTTTGTCTTCCGGCTGCTTCCGGGGTGAAGGTGGTGGTTTTCTCAATTTCCGAAGGGGATGATAAGAGCTCGATGTTCTCGCTGCTGATGATCCGCCCGTCGACGCTCATGTTGAACGGTATGGTTACGGAATTGAACCCTAAATTTCGAATCTTCACGCGAATGGGTGTAGGTTGACCTACGTAAGCCAGTGGATTCGCATCAACAGAAACGATCGACAGATCAGAGATTGCCGCAGAAGAACCGGTTCCCAGCGCATATATTGGAGCGGTCATCTGATCCGCAAAGCGAAGCGGATTCCCGCCGGTGGTGTAACTTCCATCAGAAATCAGGAGAATTGCGCCAAGGTTTTCATCCGAGTTTTGGATGCTGATTTTTTCCATCGCCAAACGGATATTGGTTTCATCGCCGGTGAGATGAGTAGAATCGATATCTGCTTTTGTCTCACCTTTCAAATCATTGGCAAAACTATAATATTTAATGGTGTACAGTTTTTGGAGATCACTGAAAATTGGATCATGGAGAATTCTCGCCAGCTGTTGAGCGCGTGAACCGCTTTTATCCACAATGCTCATACTGGCCGACCGATCAATGGCGACTGCCAATACCTTTTGCTGGACATTCTTAAACTGCAGATGCAGCACGAGTTCAAATCCGATAAAAGCCGTCAGCATCAAAGCCAACGTGCGCAGCAGGATGAGGAAATAGCGTAGAGCCGGAGATACAATCGGGTTGGTGCGCCGATAGATGAAGAGAGTGAACAATATTAAACCCAGGATTGCAAGGATCACCAGGAGAGGGGATGCAGAAAAGGTGAGTCGAAATTGTTCAATCGGTGATTTCATCTTTACCCAAATTCTTCTCTTTATTCCATTTCTTATGCGGGGCGTTCTTGGAGAAAATAGGATTGCCGGATGGTCATCGAGGCTGGTTCAGAGTCAAGTTCGGGGCGACGTCTAAACTGAGAGGCGATTTCTGTCCATCGGACAGGCGCAGGTGTCCCGCTCTGGCGATCATTCCGGCATTATCCGTGCAGAGCAGCGGATCGGGTATCTGTAAATGAATCGCTTCGGCAGCGCATCGCTGCTCGAATGTTGATCTCAATATAGAATTTCTGACGACTCCTCCGGCGAGCACCAGATGCCGGCATTGATGACTATACAGCGCACGAAATGATTTTTCCACCAATACATCCACTACAGCTTTCTGAAAACTGGCGGCGACATCGGCGATGGGAATGGTCTTTGAGTTTTTCTGCAGTGAATGGAGATGATAAAGAACCGACGTCTTCAAGCCGCTGAAGCTGAAATCGAGGTTGTTTCTGTCGAGTAATGCTCTGGGAAAGGCGATGGCCTTGTCATTTCCCGACAGTGCAGCTTTTTCAATTGCCGGTCCGCCGGGATATCCCAGTGAGAGAATTTTTGCCACTTTATCGAAGGCTTCTCCTGCAGCATCATCGATCGTCTGTCCAATGACATGATAATCGAAGGGCTTTTGCACCAGCACAAGAATTGAATGGCCGCCGGAAGCAACCAGAGCAACGTAGGGATGTTTCAAGTCGGGATGATCCGCATTAACCGCGAGAATGTGCCCTTCTATATGATTGATGCCGATGAACGGAATATTCAGCGCGAGCGACAATCCTTTTGCAGTACTCAGCCCCACAAGCAGCGAGCCCGCCAAACCGGGGCCATAGGTTGCTGCAACGCCGTTGATTTCCTCTAATTTCACCCGAGCTTTTTCCAAGGCCATGCGGATGATGGATGTCAACTGACGGATATGAGCTCTGGACGCAAACTCGGGGACGACGCCGCCGAACTCCTCGTGCACCGCCTGTGTAGCGACAATATTTGAAAGAACCCGATGATCGTCAACGACTGCGGCGCTGGTCTCATCGCACGAAGTTTCTATCCCTAAAATCTGCATGGTTTTCACTACTCTTGTGCCAGCCGCTGCCACACAACTTTAAATTTTTCCGGTTTTATATCCTGGAATCTCACACCCTCAATCGGGTCTATTTTGACAAATAATTCTGTTTTCAGAGTATCCATCTCACCCGGATATTCAAGAAAAGCCTGAATATCTTTAGCTGTGAGCGCATAGACGATATTGACCCCGCCCTGCAGGGTCAAAGACAATTGCTGGGGAATCACATAGGCGTCCAGATTCTGAGGCAGATAGCGCACAGTGACCGGAACGTCGGTGATCGTTTTTTCCATCAGTTTTTGAACATCGGCGGTTAAAACAAGTTCCGTTGTCAGCCATTCAACATGCTCCTGGGATGGCGGAATCAGAGATATTCTTTTCTCAAACGGGAACTTTAGTTCATCAAAAACAATTTTGCTGGTGTGGACCGAGTCCATCCTTCCAACGACAGAATGGGGGCCCCGAACCTGAATTATGTCGGGGGTAAATTTGGGTTTGCCGACGATCGTATAGCCCGCGGAAGGTTTGAGAATGACATTGCTATGGATCGGCAAATCCAGAGTCTGTATTCTGTCGATCTCGATGCGCAGGGAATCGGGACCTAATAAACGTCGTAACGAAAGATTTTGTGCGCTGCCGAAGAGAAAGACATCTTTTTCAGTGGGACGAATAGTTTGGGCGCCTATTTCCAGATCCGGCGTCAGCCGGAGAGCGCCTTCTTTAAAGAGCATAAAGCTGATGAGGAATTTACCTGATCCTTCGATCAATATTTTAGCGTGTGTGGGCACGGGAGACGTGATGATATAATTCTCAGAGGGAATCAGGATTTCGACGGGAAT
>RPQV01000526.1 GCA_003818595.1 Calditrichota bacterium | reverse complement strand
TTTCGTTTATTGGGATTCGCCGTGCAGGGCGTCATGGCCCTGGTGCGCGCTATTTTCCTGCTGCCGTCGCGATTGCTGGGTGGTTGAGGCGAAAATCTGATCAAGGTAGGCAACAAGTTTTCTCAACGCAGAGGCACAGAGGCGCAGAGAACGCTGAGGAAAAAATCGGTGTAATGATCCTATCTAGTTTGATTCGGTGAGAAGGATTTTCTAAAAAGAATTGATTTCAAATCATCTTCTTCTCTGCGTCCTCGGCGCCTCTGCGTTGACGAATTGCAAAGCATCCTATTGAGAGTCAGCTCTAAAATTGTGCACAAAGGATGCATTAAGAGGATCGACCTTTTAATAAAGCATCAGTTACGGCCGATAAGAACTCGTCGTACACCTGACATTGTGCTTAAGTTGCCTCAATCTGCATGATGAAGGTGTGCGACGAGTTCTTGATGCAAATTATTCCGAATGGAATAGTTCTGTCTCAGCGCATCAGGACAAGTTTTCGGCTTGCCGTTAGGTTTTCCGCTTCCAAGCGATAGAAATAGACGCCGCTCGCCATTTCGCCGGCATCCCAGGTGATTTGATGCCATCCGGCAGAGCGTTGTTCCCCAGCCAAAACGGCCATTACTTCACCCAGCAGATTGTAAATCTTGAGGCTGACGAACATTTCCCTCGGCAGAGCAAATTCGATGGTGGTGCGGGGATTAAAGGGATTGGGATAATTTTGCTGCAGGGTGAACAGATCAGGCTGCTGCGGTTCGACAGCAACGGTTGTCGGGCTCGCGGGCGCTTTGAACAGTCCCTGCCCTTCTGTTCCGGCCAGAATCTCTCCTTGGTCAGTGAATTCCAAAGCAGAGATGCGAATATTTTCCAGACCGTCGCCGACGACTCTCCACGAAACGCCCAAATCCTCGGAAACAAAGACTGAAGAGTAGGTCCCGGCATAGAGCGATCCATTCGGATGAAAGTCCAGCACCAGTCCGCCCCGCAGGCTTGTCGTCACCGTCCAAGTGGCGCCGGAATCAGTTGATCGGTAAATGCCGTAATTGCCGCCGACAAACAGATCGCCGTTGGCATGAAAAGCAATGGAAAAAGGTGCATCTGCGGACGCATCGAAATTCAACTTGGTCCAGTTATCGCCGTTGTCAATGGAACGATAAATCCCCTGATCGCAAAGAAGATAGACCACCCCAAATTTAATGCCGATATCATTAATATAATTTATTGTCAGTGACCCGGTGATATCGGCCCAGGCAGCATCGGCATTCGGCGTTCGATAGACCTTGCCGGTTAATGTTCCGGCAAAAATATATTCACTGGATGCCGTCATGCAACTGATTTTCGTTCCCGGTAATCCGTTATTAAAGGGCTGCCAATTCAGGTAATCGCGGCTGATATAGTGTCCCTCGCTCCCGGCGTTCGCAATCAGGCCGCCCGTGGGAATCGATTCGATGCACAGCAAGGTCTCATCATACTGGCTGTCGGAAATCCTGATCCGGTTCCACGAAACGCCGTCATCCTCGGATGAATAGGCGCCCTGAAGATAAACAGCTGCAAATAGCTTATTAGAATCACCTTTCACCAATGACGCGATTGTGTTTGAGGTGATGCCGTTATTCAAGATAATCCAATCATCGACAGTCGTCGTCGATTTGACGATGCCGCTTCTCGCCGTTCCAATCCATAAATGCTCCGCTGCATCCAGCAGCAAAGAGTACAAATTGCCTCCGAGTGCTCCGGTGGTTACAGGGCGCCAATTTACACCATTGTTCGTCGAGTGATACAAATCGGAAAATGTGGCCGCAAACAAATCACCGGCTGCGTTCACAGCAATGTCGAAAACGTATTGATCGACAATATCTCCGGTAATAGCCTGCCACGAATTCCCGTTATCTGAGGATTGATACAATCCGCGTCCATAGGTCGAGATAAATATGTGCCCGACTAGGTTTGAGGATATGGCTGTGGGTTCACTATTGACATCATAACCGCTGTTGGCCGATGTCCAAGTCGCGCCATTGTCTGTGGAGCGATAAATGCCGGTCTGATTCCCAACAGCGATAAGAATATTTTGTGACGTCGCTTCAATACGGGCGATTCTGGGTTGCTCACCGATTCCCGTATTCACTGACGACCAATTTTCTCCGTCATCTTCTGATTTGAAAATACCCTGATTATAATAGGTGATATAGACGTCGCCGTCAACATCGATTGCGATGTCCTCCACTCGCGATATGAAGGGCAGTCCGGCGTTAGCGGGCCGCCAGCCGGCGCCCCCATCAATAGATTTGTAAAAACCGCGATCAGTTCCGGCAAAGACAATTCCACCGGGTTTGCTTTTCAGGGCAAAAACGGCATAATTATCGATTTCAGCCCCGATCGACGTCCATTCGACGCCCTGATTGACGGTACGGAACAATCCTCCTTTGATCGACCCAGCCACCAACACATCTTCAGAAACGCTGGTGATGCTGCTGATAGAACCGCCGTTGATACCTTCAGTCGGTTGCCATCGTGACTGCGCATGAACGGGGAAGAAATGAACAATAATTAACAAAAGAAAAAGCGATATCATTTTCATTTTCGGCTCCGTAGTTTGATCTCAAAAAGACTGAAATGATCAAACCAGTGTTCATATGCGAATATTCCAATGAAATAATTATAAGGCGGGTGCATCTGCCCCGTTGAATGTCAACAGGCTGAGCGACTCAGCAGGGAACTCGTCGTACACCTGGACAATCTGCTGCAGCTGCATCGATGTGCGGAATGAAGGTGTTCAGCGAGTTCTTTGGCGACTTTTCGTTCCCCGAACTCGTCGTACACCTCAACCATCTGCCGCAGTCACAGCGATGTGTACGATACAGGTGTGCGACGAGTTCTTTTTATGTTTATTTGATCATCACCATCCGCATGACGTCGCTAAAGCTGCCTGCATCCAGACGATAGACGTAAACACCTGAAGAAACAGCCTGGCCGGATTCCGCCATACCATCCCATTGCAGCTGATGACTGCCGGGCTCGGCTGAACCCTGGATCACGCGAATCATTTGACCTTTTATATCATAAATGGTGAGAGTCACGATCTCTTCTTTGCTGTCAGCGGGAATATCATACGCAATCGTAGTGCCGGCATTGAACGGATTGGGATAATTCTGCAGCAGGCGAAAAACTTGCGGCAACAGCACTTCTGTTGCAGCCGCAGTTTTGCCCAGTATGCCGTCATCCAAAGAGGAGATGAAAGATGTCGGACGGTCGCTGACCACCCAACGGGGATCGGCATCATCACCAGCCGTCGTTGTCCCCAGACGTCCATGATTGTGAAACGGCGACAAATCGCCGGCAACCTGTCCGGTGCCTTCGTTAAAGGGATAATAGGCAGCCAATCCCGCTTCGCTGCCGCTCAATGGTGTGAACAGAGCCGCAGTGATCTCGACATTGGTGCGTGCTTTGTTCCAGATGCGCAACTCGTCCAATACACCCTTGAGATGATTCTCGTTGTATCCGCTGCGTTTGACTGCGCCGATAATCAGGTCACCCGCAAGACTTCGCGGAGAGGCATTTGCCGGTTTTGAG
>RPQV01000525.1 GCA_003818595.1 Calditrichota bacterium | reverse complement strand
GATTTTCGGCGGCAAAAAAGCCGAAGGAAACGGATACTTTATTGAACCGACGATTTACAAAAACGTCCAGCCCGGCGCGAGACTGGATCAGGAAGAAATCTTTGGACCGGTTTTAGCAGTCATCAAAGCGACGTCCTTTGATCAGGCGCTGGAAATCGCCAATCGCAGCGAATACGGCCTGACCGGCTCGGTCTACACCCGCGACCGCTATAAAATCGAACGCGCCAAACGCGAGTTTTTCGTCGGCAATCTCTACATCAACCGCAAATGCACCGGCGCCATGGTCGGAGCGCACCCCTTTGGCGGCTTTAACATGAGCGGCACCGATTCCAAAGCCGGCGGAATGGACTATTTGGGATTGTTCATGCAGGGCAAGGCGATTAGTGAGAAACTGATATAGATGATATTGGAATGACATGATGTTCACGCAAAGACGCCAAGCCGCAAAGACCGTAATGACATATTATATAGTACTTGCTTGTTTTTCCGCTTTGTATTCTGCGTAAGTTGCCAGTCTGTGTGAAAACAGCAAATACCCGCACCCTGAGCGGAGTCGAAGGGAGCGGAATCGAAGGGAGCAAAGTCGAAGGGGCAAAGTACATTAAAATCGGGCTTCGACTCCGCTCAGCCACCGAGGAAGGAGGTGTTTTCACACAGTCTGTGCACTTGCGCAAATTGCTCTTGAAGCTTCGCTTCAAACCAATCAGCACTCACAGCTGGGTATACCCAGGAAAAACCAGGCACAGCTTTGAAGACAAGTTGAGGGGATGTATCAAAAGTCCTTTTCCACCTTTGATCTTCCTTCCGTTGCATAGTTCTATACCAAACCAACGTGGAGACACAGAGAAGAAAGATATCGGTACCCCTTGGTGTCTTGGTGTCTTCGTGCGAGGTCTTTCTTTGCGCTCTTTGCGTCTTTGCGTGAACCAAATCTGCCAAGTCAGCTCAAACTTGACTGTGTTGCTTTCCCGTCCGTATTGATTTGAAAACTCATCATTTCCCCAGCAAATAAACCAGATATGCCCCATAAATCGAGATCAACAAGCCGCCTTCCCAGCGACTGATTCTGAATCCGCTGCGCATCATCGGCAGCAGCAATATCGAGACGCCAATCATCACAGTGGTGTCAATGCTGCTGATGCCGATGCCGTCGATGGGTGCGATCAATGAGGCGGCGCCGAGGATGGCGAGAATGTTGAACAAATTCGAACCAATGATATTGCCGACGGCGATATCAGCCTCTTTTCGTGCGGCGGCCACCAGTGAAGTCGCCAGTTCGGGCAGACTGGTACCGGCGGCGATAATGGTCAGTCCGATGACGGCCTCGCTGACCTGGAGATGCCGCGCGATTCCAACCGCGCCGTTGACCAGCGAATTGGCGCCGATAACCAGGAGACCCAAGCCGACGAGAATGAAGAGCAGTTCAATCCAGAAGCTTTTATATTTGGCCATACCAAAGGTATCGGAAAATTCCTTGTCGAATTTCTTGCTTTCGCGCCGGGCAAAATAAAAATTGCCGACTGTATAAATGATGACCAAACTGAACAGCAGCACACCCTCCAAGCGATCGATGCGGAAATTCCGGAACAGCAGTAGAAAGAGAAAAGACGCCGCAACCATGATGGGGGCGTCAGTACGCACGATCTGAGCTTTGATCTTCAGAGGTGAGATCAACGCCGAAATACCCAGGATGACGGCAATATTGAAAATATTCGAACCGATCACATTGCCGATGGCGATGCCTCCCTGATGCGACAAGGCGGTTTTGGTACTGACCACCATTTCCGGCATGCTGGTGCCGTAAGCAACCACCGTGAGTCCAATCACCAATGGAGAAACCCGCAACCGCAGCGCGAGCGATGAACTGCCGCGCACCAGGCCTTCGGCGCCAAAATAGAGAAGCACCAATCCAAAGAGAACATATAACAGGAATAACAGCATGATCAACTCCGATTATCATTCGCAAAAGTCACGAGATTAAATCGATATCAATACGCGCAGCGTCACTGATCTTCAACAAGACGACCAATTTACCATTTTACATAACGAATTACAAGCAGCAACTCTTCCCCTAATAAAAGTAAAATAAGGCGGAACAAAATAAATGAATCTATCAGTGTTTCGTCCTTGATAATCCGTGGCTCTCCGCGCCATTGCAAGAATCAAAATGCTGCCGAAAACCGCCGGAATAATCGATTTTAAATATCCATTACAACAGTTGCTTTTTTCCCTCACAGGTGTTAATTTAAAACGTTATCGACTTTTAATCTCACAATAAACATCTCTTTAATTTATCATGACATAATATGTCTGCGCATGATACAGAAAACTAAAACGGAGCGTCATCATGAATTCTCAGGTCAAAATACTATTCTCCTTTTTCTTGTTCATCTTTTTAGCTCTGTTCGGTCATGAAAACGCCTACGGCATATCCGTCAAAATGACCCAGCCGCGCAACGGTGCACGGTTTGAACGCTGCGCCGATATTGTGCTGAAAGCCGAGGCCGATATTCCCGATGCGCAAATCAAAAGGATAATATTTAATTGGAATCTGAATACAGTGAAAAGCGTGAGAACGGCGCCTTGGGAGAGTACCATCGAGGATGTTGCGGACGGCATCTACGAAGTGTATGCCAAGCTGACCGACACCAATAACCAATCGACCACATCGGACACCATTCAAGTGTTTGTCGGTTCGATCCTCAACGGCGAAATGCTGAAAAACGGCGAATTCGGCTGCGGCATCGCGCCGTGGACATTGTCTTTGGCCGAAGGCGCTTCCGCGCAATTGCTCATCGACCCGGAAGGCTATCTCTCCGATGAATCGTCCATGGCGGTCATTGAAATCGAGAATCCGGGAACAGCCAATTGGCACGTCATGATGGTGCAGTCATGTCCTCTGGATTCCGGCCACACCTATGAAGTCTATTTCTCCGCCAGCGTCGAAAAGGCCAAAAACATCGGCGTTGATTTTCAAAGCACTTCCGGCACATATCCCGTTCACTTCTGGCAGACTGTTGAGCTCACCGAAGATACCTTTGAATATGGACCCATCGAATTCTTCTCAACGGTGACCGATCACACCACCCAATTCAAATTAGCGCTTTCCGAGGACAACACCAGTGTTTTCTTTGATGCCATCCAAGTGATCGATAAAAATTGGGTCAAGAACACCACCGACGTCGACGAGCAGCCGCCGATTGTTGTCAGAAGTTATGGACTGCTGCAAAACGATCCCAACCCCTTCAATCCGCAAACGGACATCAAGTTCGTGGCGCCGCGCAACGGCTGGGTCAATCTGTCGATCTACAACGTCAAAGGGCAATTGATTAAAACCCTGGTCAACGCGGTTACCTCTGAGGGATCACACACCATCCGCTGGGACGGCATGGACGATGATTATTTACCGGTTCCCAGCGGCGTCTATATTTACCGGCTTGCGACAGAATCATTCACCTCATCGAAGAGGATGTTGTTGATCAAATGATCCGCCTGCGGCGCTGATGAAACAGGGTATCCCCCAGAATTTAGAGACCCAGATTCTGTGTTAACTGTCAATTGAACAGGTAT
>RPQV01000524.1 GCA_003818595.1 Calditrichota bacterium | reverse complement strand
TCTTCACCTTGTCACTTTATCACCTTGTCACCTCATCACCTCCCCAAATGGTTCATTAACAAAATTGACAATTTCATTGGCCAGATGTTCGCCGATGCCTTTGGTCTTGTGCAACTCGGTCGGTTGTTGATTGATCACATTCCGGATCGTTCCGAATTTTTGCAAAAGCTCCAGCGCTCGGGCGCAGCCGATGTGGGGCAGCATCTGCAAAACGCTCATTTTTTGCCGATTGCGTTTGCTTAATGGGTGACCAAAACGCCGCACGATCGGAGGTTTCACCCGCGCTGTTTTTTCTCGGCACCACTGCTCGGCCATAAAATGAATGAGTTGCGCGGTCTCTCCTATGCCGTGCGAACGAATAAGCGGAATGCCGAGAATCACGTTCAAATGGACCAGCGCGCCCTGGATCGCCTCTCTTTTCATGTGACAATCGTGAGCATCGTCGCCTTCGATGATGATGACCGCACGATGAGATGAAAAAGCCATTTGATACGCCTGACGAAAGAGCCGTCCATCCTTTATCGACTGCAGGAAATCGCTCAGTGTCTTTCTCTCGATGATCAATTGATCGGCCAGGTTATAGTCCCCCATCCGTAAGTTCGCCATCTCAATCGTCAACTCGTCATCATATTTCTTCAATTCGAGCGCAACACCGCTCTGCCGTTCCCGAAAATCCATTTTCAGAACCAGCTTGCTGCACGTCTCCATGATCTTGCCCCCCTTTAGTTGATACGGAAAACCTCTGTCTTTGATGCGGTGAATATGTGTCTGAACCACAGATTAATCAGATTCCAGGATTACGCAGATTTTCAAACGACACAAATTTTCCAGTTCAACACCATCTGCGAAATCCCATAATCCGCGTCATCTGCGGTTCAGACAATCTGAACCACAGATTAATCAGATTCCAGGATTACGCAGATTTTGAAATTTCGCGAATTTTAAGGTCACACCATCTGCGGAATCCATTAATCAGCATCATCTGCGGTTCAGACTCTAAATGCCTCTCTTTTGTTCCCGAAAATCCATCTGTACAACCCGCTTGCCGACCTGCTCCAAACAAACAATTGAATCCCCTCATCACCTCCTCACCCCATCACCTCCTCACCTTCTTACCTTCTCACCTCCTCCTAACCTCCTCACCTTCTCACCTCCTCAAAAACCACTTGGTTTTGCAGCCCCAAATTGCTATTTTGGAGTCGAAAACTCCAATTTGAGGCTCATTATGGAAACATTCATTCCGAGATGCTTTGTTCCGCCGCAGCAGAGCTATTTTTTATTTGGTCCTCGCGGAACCGGCAAATCGACATTTCTGCGAAAGCACTATGGCGAGGCTTTGTGGATTGATTTGCTCAAGCCGGATATTTTCAGGACGTTGTCAGCCCGTCCCGAACGGCTTTCAGAATTGATTTACGGCAATCCGGATAAAAGAATGGTCATCATTGACGAGGTGCAAAAAGCGCCGGAATTGCTGGCGGTGGTGCACAGCCTGATCGAGGAGGATAAAAGCCGTCAGTTCATCCTCACCGGTTCCAGCGCCAGGAAATTAAAAAGAACCCATACCGATCTTCTGGCCGGGCGACTGCTGTGGAAGACCATGCATCCGTTTATCCTCTCAGAGACTATGGCATCATCATCATTGGAACATGCCCTGCAATACGGTCTGCTGCCGATTGTCCACTCTTCCTCGGATCCTCATTCAACTTTGGATGCTTATGTGACGCTCTACATTCGCGAGGAAGTTCAACAGGAAGGCTTGACGCGAAATATCGGTAATTTTTCGAGGTTTCTCGAAGCGATCAGTTTCTCGCACGGCAGTCTTCTCAATGCGAGCAATATCGCCCGCGAATGTCAGGTTGAGCGAAAGCAGGTCGAATCCTATATCGAAATTCTGATTGATATTCTGCTCGCCTTTAAATTATCCAACTTTACCAAAAAGGCACAGCGCGCCCTCGTCTCACATCCCAAGTTTTACTTTTTTGATGCCGGAGTATATCGAACATTGCGGCCCAAAGGTCCGCTCGATCGTCCGGAGGAAATCGACGGTGCGGCACTGGAGGGATTGGTGGCGCAACACCTTCGGGCCTGGAATGCGTACCTCGGCAATCCTTTTGATCTCTATTATTGGCGCACCCGCAGCGGATCGGAAATTGATTTCATTCTCTATGGGAGCGACGGGCTCTATGCCGTCGAGGTCAAAAACTCCTCCCGCGTACGCCCGGAAGACCTGCGCAGCCTCCTCTCATTTCGTCAGGATTATCCGGAGAGCAAACTACTTTTATTATATCGCGGCAATGAGAATCTGCTCATTCAGGGAATCCACTGCCTGCCCTGCAGCGAATTCCTGCAAAAGCTCAAAATCTCTACCAGGAAACCGATGGAAGGGTGAGGAGGTGAAGAAGTGAGGAGGTGATAAGGTGATGAGGTGGCAAGCTAAGGATGATCATCACTTCTTCACTTCTTCACTTCTTACTTCTTCACTTCTTACTTCTTCACCTCCTCACCTTCTCACCTTCTCACTAACAATCTTCTGCCCGTGCGCAATGACTCTAAACTCAAAAACGTCGCTTTCATCGAGCAATAGCTTTCGGCGAAAGGAATCGGGTTGGGCAGGCCATCTTTAACTGCCGCGATGAAACGGCGCAGCTCCTCCGCATGACCTTTGTCCTGTCCCTTAAAACGGATTCGACGCGAGGATTTACCGTGAATCGTCATCTCGCGAAAATCATGGATGACGGCCGAGACGCCGCTGCTGTGTATTTCAATATGCTCTTTAGCCAGACTCTGATTGCCGTTGGTCAGGTAGACGACCGAGGCGATGCTGCCGTCGGCAAAGGCCAGATTGATGGTGAGACTGTCCCGCAGCTTGGCGCCGTCATCAACCGCCTCGGCAGTGACGGAAACGATGGGACTCTTGGCCAAAGCCATGGCCAGATCGACAAAATGACACGCTTCGCCGATGATGCGTCCGCCGCCGATCTCGGGATCGTTGGTCCAATGATCCGGCGGCAGCGCCCCGGCATTGACGCGGATGAGGATTGCTTTTTTCTGCTCCGCTGCAAAAAGCTTTTCCGCCTCGAGAATCGCCGGCGCAAAACGGCGATTAAAACCGACCATCAGTTTCAATTCCTGCGGCAGCAAGACATATGATCGACGGATTTCCTCCAATTCGTCCAGCGTCATCGCCAACGGTTTTTCAACGAACACATGCTTGCCCGTTGCAAGCGCCTTCAGCACAAACTCGCCGTGGGTATGATGCCGGGTGACGATAAAGACGGTATTCACCCGCTCATCCTGCAGCAGCTCGTCGCCGCTCGCGTAACAAGCGGCGAATCCGTACTTGTCCGCCACATCGCGCGATTGAACTCCCTGCGCCGCGGCAACGGCGGCCAATTCGCATATTCCTTTCAGCTTGGGCAGCAGCATATTCTGAGCAAAATTGCCCGCGCCGATAAAGCCCACCTGCGGCAGCAGGGGTTGCGACGCCTGCGGCGATTTCGCCATAGCTTGATCAGCCTGCGTCGACAAGACCGTTTCTGCATCATAGCGCACCAGAATTCCGCTGAATGGCTCTGATCGC
>RPQV01000523.1 GCA_003818595.1 Calditrichota bacterium | reverse complement strand
ATCATTTCGGCAGCCCATCCAGCATTTGCTGCAGACTCTTGCGGTACTCTTCAAAGGCTTCGCGTCCCTTGCGCGTCAATTGCAACATGGTGTGCGGTTTCTTGGCGACAAATTCCTTGATGACCTCGACATAGCCGCTCTCTTCCAAGCGGGCGATATGCGAAGAGAGATTTCCGCGGGTAAATCCGGTTTGATTCAGCAGAAAAATGAAATCAGCGCTTTCGACGACATACAGATAAGCCATGATCATATACCGCGCCGGTTCATGAATGATGCGGTCAATGGCCGCTGCCGCCTGGGGATTTTCCTGTTTTCGCTCATTCGATGCCACCATTCACCTCCGATAGTAAGACTGCAGTCGCACGGCGGGAATATTTGCGCAAAAATTGTCGCAGCAGCCGCAAGCCGATCACCATGATGATTGCCGCAGAAATAAAAAACAAGCTCGAACTCGCCACGCTCCATCCCGGCGCCTGCTTCATGATCATGCGAAAGGGATAAGGCAGGGCGAACAAGATACTGTATAAATACAAACGGTTGAAATTCAGCAAAAACGCAGCGATGCAGAAGATCAGCAACGTGCTGTGAAACCAGATAAAGGCCGAACGGGTGATCGGCACGTCAAGAATATAGAACGGTCGATCCGGAGAACGATATAGAGTCAGTCCCGCTAAAAAAATAAAGAAGAAAAGCACCACCGTCAGCAACACGCGATAGCGCCGTTTCGAGCCGAACTTGACCACTCCCATCCGCGGCACCGTGATCCACTTTTTCAATAATATCGGCAGGATCAGCAGGGGCGAAAATATTAAAATCCAGTATTCCGAAAGCCAATAGCCCAGATCGTCCAGCAGAATAGAGACGCCCATTCCCAAAAGCATCAATCCAAGATAGACATCCCATAATCCATCTTCGAACACCGCGGTGAAAGCCTTGAGTTCCAAGGCCGCTAATTCTTTTTTCGCATTCATGATATTACTCCTTTGACTGTAGCGGATGAGTCCTGACAAACTGAATTAACAATGCCGATCCGATGATGAAAAACAACAAACCGGGAATTCCAAAGCAGAGGATGCCGTTGAGCGGCGCCGGAATATAATCATACAGCGATTCACCGACGGCCGTCAAGGCGCCGAACAAGATGAGTCGCGGCTGTTTCCACACCAGTCCCAGAATGCCGAACGGCAATAGATAAAAAAGCAGACCAAAGGCGAGATGTTTCACATATTCACCGGCCTTGCTCACCGCCACATCCGGCAGCAGCGATTGCGCGAATATCAGCCACACGCCCGCCGCGAGAACCACCGAGAAAACGATGACGCTCGTCAGCCGATGCTGAATGGCTCGACGCTCCGCGCCGAAATGAACCGCGCCCAATCGCGGCACAGTGATCAGATGTTTTCCCAAAAAGAAAAGCGCCAACGCGGCAACGATCAGCGAGTAGCTCCAATAGTGGGACATTCCAAAAGCGGTCAACAGCGAACTCACTGCGCCGGTGAAAATGATCAGTCCCAGAAACAGATCCCACAAACCATCCCGAAACGTCGATCGGAATGCCTGCAGTTCCAATGTTTTCAAATCATGTTCCAACATCGTTTACCTCCTGTATATCATGATCATTATATCAAAGATGCTACAGTTTAGTCTGTATCACAAACTTGTTTACGTTATTATAATAAAAAGTTTCACCATGTGCAAGAATATTTTTGTAAATATTCATCGTCACAAGAGTGCGTTTGTTCGTAATCATCCTGCAGGTCGAAGCCGTTTGCAGCGATGGAGGCATTGATGAGGTTCACGCCGATAAAATCAATTCATCACTAGTCCTTTTCTGTTCCTCCCCATCCCTGGCTCTTGGTATTGGGAATTCTTTTTATTATTTTCGAGTATGAATGAGGAGGAATTCAAAATGAAGATCATCGACGTTACTGCCGCAACCGTTGAAGAACTCGGTTTTTTCTGTTTCATGAGCAAACGCCAATCTGAGGGATATCGGCGCAAACTCGATTGGCTGAAATCCCGCTTTGCCGAAGGCCTGCGCATTAAAATGCTGACCCTGCCGGAACGGGGTTTCATCGAGTATATCCCGGGGGAATACGCCTGGCGGGCGGTGAACGCCGAAGGGTATATGTTCATTCATTGCCTGTGGGTAGTCGGCAAGAGCAAAGGCAGAGGATTCGGCGGCGAGCTGTTGCAGGAATGTCTGCGCGATGCAGAAAAGGCCGGCAAAAAAGGCGTGGCTATGGTGACGAGTGACCGCGTCTGGCTGGCCAATGACAGACTGCTTAAAAAACACGGTTTCATCGTGCAGGAGCAATATCCGCCGTTCAAACTGATGGTCAAATCTTTTGCAGATGCGGCGCCTCCCTCTTTTGCAGGCGGATGGGATGCGAAAGCAGCGCAATTCGGAGATGGACTGACGATCATCCGCAGTGATCAATGTCCCTACATCACCGACGCCGCAGCGACGGTACTCGAGACGGCAAAAGAGCTCGGCATCCCCTGCAAAACAGTCGAATTGTCGAGCAGCGAGGATATTCGCCGCATGGCGCCTTCGCCCTATGGCGTCTTTAGCATTGTCTACCAGGGCAGATTGTTGTCATATTATTACATGCTTCCCAAAGATTTGAAAAAGGCGCTGCTCGATTTTAATAAAAACCTCGATTCGACTGAGGAGACATGATGAACAAATGGGCGTCCCGTTTTGCGGTTTTCTTTTTGCTGGGCTGCCATCGTCTACCCACTCCTACACTGCAGGTGACGCTGCTGACGGATACACCGACAGAAAATATCATCGCCGGCTATGATGGTTTTGATCAAGGCCGGGGCAATACTTCGATCGCCTATGATCAGTCCGAAAGCTATAAATGGTCGGGAGACTCCCCCTTTGACCACGAATCGTGGGGTTATTTCGATGAACATGGGCGAGAGATCGCCTACATTAAACGCGATCGCGATTTGGGACAGACCTTTCGTATCACCGCGGATGCGCCGGTGAGTCTGCAGGCGATCACGGTACGCACGGGATTCGGAGACAATGCCGTCCGCCCGGGAATGTTCGGCGAAAAAGTCTCCCTGCAGATTTACAAAGTGACAGGAACGCCCATCCTCAACGACAATGGTTCGAACGATTCGACGGAAGCGTTCCATGGCTATCCTCACAACCGGCCGGGCGACGCCATCGACCCGCATCGCGATGATTACTACACCGGTGAAAATTTTCTGCCCCTCGCCCTCTATCGCGGCGGCATTTTCCCGAGTCGGGCCGATTTTGGATTCACCGCCGATGACCATAACGTTTCCTCGGACGATCCTCGGCTCAAAGGACGATATCTCCAATTCCGCTTTTCCGCTACCGCGCCCCTCCTGTTCTATCCGCAGACACAATATGCGTTTCTCATTCTGATCGACAAGATCGGGCCGCATCGAGGATTTGCCCTGGCCAATCACTATTATGGCGTCTACCCGGACGGCCATGGCATCCGCCGTGATGGAAACGGCCGATTCCCGCCCGCGCCTGCGGATCCACAAAAATCCTTCACCGATCCGGCGAATGCCCTTGCCCGCGCTTCCGCTCATTT
>RPQV01000522.1 GCA_003818595.1 Calditrichota bacterium | reverse complement strand
TATACCATGCCGGGCATGACGATCACCAGCGGAAGGCCGGAATCAATCATTGGCACGGCCACCTCATAATGCGCCTTCCATTTGCTGCGGTCATAAACGCTGAGAAAACGGCCGCGAAAACGATAATTCTCAGCAGCCAATTTTCCGTGGGTGTTTGAATTCACCGCGAGAGTGCTGGTGTAAGCACCCTTGGGAATCTTGAGCTCCTGCATCAGCTCCAAAACGTTGCGTGTGCCTTCCACATTGACCGAGTCGGCCTGCGATCTATCCCTGGCGCCGACCTTGTACCAGGCAGCGACATGAAAAACGCCGTCGACGCCGCGCATGGGTGCGCGCATCGATTCCTTGTCGGTGATATCGCCCAGCGCGATTTGAATTCCCCGATTGGTCAGATGACTGACAGTTCTGACATCGCGGATCAGAGCGATCACCTGATGTCCTTCATCCGCCAGCATCCGCGCCAAGCGGCCGCCGATGAAACCCGTGGCGCCGGTGATGAAATATTTCACGCTGTTCCTTTCATTGTTGACATGAATTGATGCTTATAACCGACAGGAGGGAGGGTTTATTTCGCAGACCTATTGATGATTGAGCAGTTCCTCCCGAGTGGAATTTTCGGGAGGAATGAATTCGATCAGACTTCAGGATTGTCTTTTTTAAACGCTTTTTTCAGACTCGCCCAAGCGTTCTCCATGCCCTCACGAAGGGATTCCCAGGCCTCTTCACTGGCATCCTGTACCTGTTTTAATTTCGTGTTTGCTTCGTCGCGCTTGACTTTGAGCTCACTAATCTGTTTTTCGTACTTTACTTTGAGATCGGCGCTCGCTTTCTGGGCTTTGGCCTCCAAATCAGTGAGGTCATTGTTCCATTCGTCCAGTTTGGTTTTCAAATTGCTGATAAATTCATCGCGTTTGGTCATCGGTATCCTCCAAAATCGGTTTGGTGAACTGCTGCTGTTTTAATTGAAAAATTTGATTTTATTATTGCTGATTATAACCATGTCTTTAACAATAGGAGTCACACGAGTTCATCCCCAAATGGGCATTATTTTTTAACCTGTCGGCAATTTTTGAGCGAAATATTTTTGCCATCAAGCGCATACGGCGCAGCTGAACCGTCAAAATCGATAATGTTCAAATCGTTCACTGATTCCGCCTCAATGCCGTGACTGAAATAATCCGGCAATCCCGAACCCCACGTCAGACGCAAGTCGTCAACAGTTAATCCCTCAATATCTTTGGCATATAAACCGGGAATGTCATGCTTGAATATGGCATCTTTTAAATCAGCAACTGGGCGCAGGTCGAAATTGCCGCCGTATGCTGTCGCCTGTGCACCGGAGAGAATTTTAAGCTGAACATTTTCCAGTTCGATGTTCTGCAGCGGCTGCTCGGGCACGGCATACAATAATATCCCCGCCTCACTCTCAGCCATGATGTTCTGAAAGCGGATATTGCTGACGCCGCCCACGGGAATTTCTTTATTCTGCGCAATGGCGGAAACATGAATAGGTTCACCATGACCCCACCAGTGGCCGGTGTGCAGCCGAGTTTTAATCACGATATCGGAAAAAAGGATGTTTTTAATCGAACCGGCATCGCGGGCAAATACGCCGATGCCGCGGTTGGAATGATGAATCACCAGATTGCTGAAGGTGCAGTTGCGGATCGAATTTTTGCCGTACCCAACACGAATGCCGCTGGAACGAGACTGAAGCGTGCAATTGGTCACCACAACGTTTTCGCTGTACCCGCTCTTATTGCCGCAGCGGCGTTGAGCATAATCAAGATTAGAACGTGAATCATCACCGTCGACATTGATTTCATCACCAAAGCCGGTGACGATCACTGCATCATCGCCGGCGCGTATGTCGCAATCGGATATGCGCACATTGGCGGAGGTGGTGCAGTGAATGCCGTCGCTGTTGGGTACCAGTAGGTTATTGAGAATGGTGATGCCGTGCACCAGTACGCCGTCGCAGTCGCCGATGCGGAAGGTCCATGACGGCGAATCGCGCAGGACGATGTCTTCAATGGTCACCTGCTCGCAGCGGAGAAAGATGACCATCATGCCCGGGCGATCGTCGTAGGCAATCGGCCCATCTTCAACCCCTTTGGCAAAGTTCATATAAGATTCTCCCTGGCGAATGAACGCGCGATCGAAATCCTGTCCCACATGCGGTTTCTGCGGATCAAAAAAGCGGGTGCCGTTGCCGTCAATGACGCCATAGCCGCTGAGATGGATGTTCTTTTCTTCATAGGCGTATAACAACCCTCGCCGGACGCCGTCCAGAATATAATCAGCAAGCCGGGGGCTGCCTTTGAGCACGGCGCCGGATTCAAGATGCAGCTCCACATTGGATTTCATTCTCAAGGCGCCGCTGAGAAATTCGCCCGTGGGAATCAGCACGCGACCGCCGCCGGCAGCGGCTGCAGCGTCAATCGCCTGCTGAATGGCGCCGGTGTTGATGACTTGCGGATCCGCTTGGGCGCCAAAAGTGGTTATATCACAAACCATTCCCTGCGTCGATCCGATAAATATGCACATGAGCAACATACAGATTGTTTTAGCCATATCAATTTCTCCGGAAATGATTACTGTCTTGTTCAAAGCGGCTGAAATTTAGTCAAATTTTGGTTGAAATGAAATGATATTTGGGAAGAGGTCGAAAGGTCTGAAGGTCGAAAGGTCTGAAGGTCTAAAGGTCGGAAGGTCTAAAGGTCGTCCTCGTCGCACACCTTCCTACCGGTGTTGAACAAGCATCCGTTTTATTTGCATGGGTGTGCGGAGAGTTGAATGAGTCGGCTTTCAGAATCATTAAGTTGACATCGAATTGTAAACGGATGAAAATGAGCGAAATCATCGACCCAGTTATCTCTAGATCTGTGAAATAATGAACAGAAAAGGTGAAAAACTGTATAAAAAGTTTGTTGTTTTCTAAGAAAAAGCTTGCATTGTATTGATAAATACGTTAATTTGTGAAAAATATAGCAGACATAAAGTAAATTCTTGTTTGATATTGAGAAAAATAGTGCAGATTGATGTTCCGAAACCGACGATCGCGCGGCTTTGTCTGTTGTACCGTCTGCTCGATGAGGTCGAGCGCGAAGGGGTGACCACGATCTCTTCAACTCAACTGGGTGATCGTTTGTCGATGAATTCGCACAATTTACGCAAAGACATCGGTTACATCGGCGATGTCGGTAATCTCGGCGCAGGGTATCTTGTCGAACGCCTCAAAGCCGCGATTGCCGCCCGACTAGGACTCGACCGTAAACGCTTTGCCTGCGTCGTCGGACTGGGAGAATTGGGCCGTGCAATCCTGGATTACACTCAACGTCATCCTGGAGGCTATGACATCATAGCCGGTTTTGATTCCAATATTAACAAAATCGAAACTATGCGCACGCCGGTTCCGCTTTATCCTGCCTCTCAAATTCCGGAAACGGTGAAACGGCTGCGCATCGAACTGGCGGTGATCACCGTGCCCCATACGGTCGCTCAGCGCGTCGCTGATCAACTCATTGAAGGCGGCGTCCAGGGATTGGTGAATTTAACACCGGCCATCATCAAATCGGATCG
>RPQV01000521.1 GCA_003818595.1 Calditrichota bacterium | reverse complement strand
CCGATTTCTCCCAAACCTTTCTGACGCGCAGCCGAAATCATCATGCGATTCTTCTCTTCAGCCACCTCATTCCTGACCGACTTGGTCAAATGGTAGCCTTTTTCATAACCATATTTAATGAACAGCTTGCGCGGCAAATTTCGCTGCAGAAACTCCTGCAGTGCCTCTTTTTTAACAAATGCCGGCCGTCTTCGTTCCGAAATTTTATCAAAAGTTTTCACGGCATCTTCGATGGTGTATTGTCCTTTTTTAAAGGTTGCCAAGGGCATTTGGCGCTTCTGCACCGCCAGGGAATCGAGAAAACGCAACGGTTCGAGCTGAAAATTGATGCCGTTCGCTTTAGCCGCTTGAATATAAACCAGAAATGAATCAATGGCTTCCTCAGAGCGTTGCAGGTTATAATATTTTTCCATTCGGGCGACTTGAGCGTAGAAAGTGCTGTCTAATAGCTTTCCCTTTTCGCGATAGAATGAGCGCTGCAGCTCTTCCCTTTTCTGTGCAAACGGAATCTGGGGAATTTCCCGGATCTGTTCCACTTTGATCAGGTGCACTCCCTTGGCTCCCTGAACGACTCGCGAGATTTGACCCTGCTTCATGGTGAAAAGCTGTTGATAGAATGCCTCTCCCCAATCGCGATCGCCCCATTTGATGAATCCCAAATCTCCGCCTTTACCCGCACTGAGCGAATCCTTGGAGAAATGTCGAGCAAGGGTATCGAAATCCTCACCACGCAACACCCTGCCGCGCAGGTCTTTCAGCAGTTGCATATTTTGGGAAACATTCGCTTGATCTTTTATGGGAACATAAATGTGTCGTGCCCTGAACTCTTTCGCATCATGCTGATACTTGGAGCGGAGCAGTTTGGTCGGCAGGATTTTATCGATGACCAGTTTATTGATCACGGTCATATATACTCTGCCATTACGAAAATCTTCCAATTGGCTGATGAATTGAGGATCCTTGTCCAATCCAAGTTTCCGGGCATCGAAAAGGGCCAACCGGTTATCGATCAATTCCTGCAATTTGGTCGTCACTTCAGTGTAGGAATAGCTTTTTTGCAGTTGTTGTTTGTTCGCGGTGAACGCCGCCTTTAAATCGGCGATGGTGATGACTGAATTGCCGACGCGGGCGGCCACGCGCGCCTGATCACAGAAGCAAACAACTGAAACAATTGTAATAATTACAATAATATAAGTGGTTTTCAAGAAATTTTTCATAAGTTCCTCTTGTAATAATCAGTCAGCGGGAGAATCATCCTATGTTATTGTTTTATAGTAATTAACGTGAAAGTTAATTATTTATATTATTCTTTGCAAGACATTTTTCGCTTCTTTCAGCAACGATTTGCCATGGGTCAGGAAAAGCTCGAACACGAGTTGATCGTTCTCCTGCCGCAGCGCCAACTCTTTGGGTACCGCCTGAACCAGTTTATGCAGCCATGACTTGAATTCTTCGCCGGCGGGCAAGTTTTGATAATCAAATTCTCCCGTCAAATGTTGATCTTTGAGCACCAGTTTTGACAGTTTGGCTTTTGAGGCCAACATTTTGATGATCATATAATCAAAGAGATTTTGTGCCTTTTCCGGCAATTCACCGAACCGATCGACCAGTTCCTTTTGCAGATTTTGAATTTGTTGCGGCTTGGAGGCCTGCACCAGGCGGCGGTAGACGTCGACTCTTTCAGCGGTTGAAGAGATATAATCTTCAGGCAGATAGGCATCTACGGCGCATTCCACTTTCGCGTCAAGCGTCGGTTCTTCTTCGACCTCCTCGACATCCAAATTCTTTTCTTTTCGGATTTCCCGAATGGCCTCTTTGATGATGCGGGTATAGAGATCAAATCCCAGGGCATTCACAAAGCCGGTCTGTTCTGCGCCGAAGATATTGCCGGCCCCGCGAATCTCGAGATCGCGCATGGCAATTTTATAGCCCGCGCCCAGTTCCGAATTTTCCTGGATGGTCTGCAGACGTCGGATGGCATCATGGCTTAGTCGGCGCATCGGCGGAATAATCAGGTAAGCGTAGGCCTGCTGGTCGGAGCGGCCGACTCGACCGCGCAACTGATACAGTTGCGCCAGGCCGAATTTATCGGCGCGATTGATGATCAGGGTGTTTGCGTGCGGCATATCGATACCGTTCTCGATAATCATGGTACAGACCAGCACCTGCACGGCGCCCTGAAGGAATTTAAGCATCACCTTTTCGAGTTCATGTCCTTTCATCTGACCGTGGGCCACCGCGACAGAGGCTTCGGGAACGATATCGCGTACCAAAGAGGCCATGCCATAAATGGATTGTACGCGATTGTGGACAAAAAACACCTGACCGCCGCGATCGATTTCTTTGAGAACGGCTTCTCGAATCAGGTCGCGATCAAATCGACTCACTTCGGTTTTAATGGGACGACGATTATTCGGGGGTGAATTGATGATCGACATATCTTTGGCGCCCATCAATGCCATATGCATGGTGCGGGGAATGGGAGTTGCGGAGAGCGTCAATGTATCAACCGAGTTTTTAATTAATTTGATGTTTTCCTTGTGCATGACGCCGAATCGTTGCTCCTCATCGACGACGAGCAGGCCGATATCCTTGAACTTGACATCTTTGGATAACAGCCGGTGCGTGCCGATGATCAGATCGATTTTGCCGTCCTGGAGTTTTTCGATGATTTCCTTTTGTTCTTTGGGTGATTTGAATCGGGAAATCATTTCGATCCTAACGGGAAAATTCTTCATGCGTTCGGAAAATGTCATAAAGTGCTGCTGAGCGAGAATGGTTGTGGGAACCAGAACAGCTACCTGTTTGCCGTCGGTGACGACTTTGAAGGCAGCGCGCACGGCCACTTCCGTTTTCCCGTAACCGACATCCCCGCACACCAGGCGGTCCATGGGGCGCGACGCTGCGAGATCGAACTTGACATCGCGAATAGCGTTCAGCTGATCAATGGTCTCTTCAAATTGAAAGGAGGCCTCGAGCTCGTTCTGCCACACTGTATCTTCAGCAAAAGCGTATCCCTCCTGCATTCGGCGCGCCGCGTACAAGCCGATCAATTCTCCGGCGATTTCCTTCATGCGCTGTTTGGTGCGTTCCTTCAATTTTTCCCAATTGATGCTGCCCAGTTTGCTCAATGCGGGGACGCCTTCCTCAGCCGCCGAATATTTCTGCACCTGATCCATCTTTTCCAACGGCACATACACTTTGTCACCATCCAGGTATTCAATGGTCAGACATTCGCGCACTTTTCCATAGGCGCGTATTTTTTCCAGTCCCTGAAAAATGCCGATGCCATAATCGGTGTGCACGACATAATCGCCGCGATGCATGGATGACTGTTCGCGAAAGGACACCGGTCGCTTGATCAACTTGTCGAGTTTCGGCAGGCGCACGCGGCTGTAGAGTTCGCGACTGGTGTAGATAAAGAGTTTTTCAGCCGGCCAGGAAAAACCACTGGACAAATTCAATGTGGATATGTGGATATAATGTGGAAAATCCTCCTGAAAAAAAAGCTCCCGCAATCGATCTCGTTGACCATCTGAATCACAGGCCATTACAATGGAAGCATTCGGAAACTGCTGCAGAACATCATCCACCTCT
>RPQV01000520.1 GCA_003818595.1 Calditrichota bacterium | reverse complement strand
CTTGAGACCTTCAGACTTTAAGACCTTCCGGCCTTCCGACTCTTTTTACCACTCCTCCGTCCTAAAACACGAAGCCGGCAATCCCGCCGAATTTAAGAGGTTGGGCGTCGCGGTGTTGCTCCAGGCGAAACGAACGGCAAGGGGATTTTTCACCTCTCTGGCAAAAACCAGTACCGTGTTTTTATCTATTTTTGCTTCAGCCTGATGAAACTGACGATCGTCACCCGCGATTTCAAAATGGGTCAGGCTCGCGCCGCTGCATACCAGCCCTTCCTCGGCATAATCAAAATAGATGCGGATTTTATCTCCTTCAACGCGCATCTCTCTATAAAGCGGTCCGGAAAAGACAATCTCTTTTTGATAGGTGCGCGCCAGTGCCCAATTGGCCAATCGTTTGCCCACATCCTGCTTGTTGCGGGGATGAATGTCGTTAATGTTGCCGATGTCGCTGATGACCACCATGCCGGTGTTGGGGACTGACAGACTTTTCAGCTGTGACTCGCGCAGCACGGCGCCGATCAACGGCGTTCCGTATTCGTAAGGTGCGATCTGGACATAGTAAAATGGGAATTCCACTCCCCATTCGCTGCGCCAGTTGGCGATCAATGCCGGGAAGAGGCGGCGATATAAGAGAGCATGTTGGGTATTGCTCTCTCCCTGATACCAGATGACCCCGGCGATGCGAAAGGGAATCAATGGCGCTATCATGGCATGATACGCTGAGCCCGATTTCACCGGACACCACGGCATCTCGGCAATTTCAGCGGCAGCGGCCGCAAATTCGGTATCGGCATTAATCACCGCAGGATTCATCCATGTCTCCGCCGGTGTGCCTCCCCAGCTGCTGTTGATCAGTCCGACGGGGATCTGCAGCTGCAGGTTTAATTCGCGGCCGAAAAAGTAGGCGACAGCGCTGAAATCGACCATGGTTGCCGGAGTACACGTTTGCCATTCAGCATCAACATCCAATTGCGACGCCGAGGCCGAGCGCTGCGGCACCTGAAAGAGCCGGATGGCCGGCGCATGAGCGTTGAACGTCTCCTGCACGCCGTTGTTGATTCCCGCTGCAGCCGACCATTCCATATTGGATTGACCGGAGCACAACCACACCTCGCCGATCAATACATCCTGCAGCACAATCGTGTTGCTGCCGAGAATGGTGAGGGTGTGCGGCCCGCCCGCGGCCGGCGTCTTGAGCGTCACCCGCCAATCAGCGCGCGAGTCGGCACTGGTCTGCACCGCTTTGCGGTCCCAGCTGCCGATGACCGTGATCACTTCCATCGGCTTGGCCCATCCCCAGACGACAATTTCAGAATTCTGCTGCAGCACCATATGATCGGCAAAGAGCGCCGGCAGGGTGACCTTGGCAACCGCCGTTGTGATGAATAGCCCTGTCAAATATGAGGTGATGATCAGGTGACGGAAATATTTATTCATAAAGACTCCCACTTGTTCATGTCAATCCCGAGGAGTGGCGTGATGACGCCGAGTCGGGGAATATAATGTCTAGGAAACCCTTTGTTCCAGGCTGACGATTCTTCGTTCGTGATCCTGCAGCTGGCTTTCTTGACGGAAAAACCCCGCATTCTCAGTCGCTCTCGCGAGACGAAAATCTTTCATTTCCCCCGCCAAATTGGTAACCGCTTCGATGAGTTGATTTTGATTCGTTTCAATGCGATTGACTGTCTGCTGTAGAATACCAATTGACTCGGTGTTCTGCAACACAATTCCTGTCAGCTTGTCCAGTCTCTGATTGATATGCCCGAGTTCTCTTGTATGCTCGTCGAGTTTTCTGCCGTGTTCATCGAGTATTTTTGTATGTTGATCAAGTTTAATGGTGTGTTCATCGAGTATTTTTGAATGTTGATCAAGCTTTTTGGTGTGCTCGTCGAGTATTTTTGTGTGCTCATCGAGCTTTCTGGTGTGATTGTCAAGCGTTAGGCCGTTTTCGCTGAGCATCTTCCCATGTTCATTGAGCCTTTGGGTGTTTTCACCCAGTTCTCTTCTGATATCGGCTAACCCTTCAGCCAAATCTTTTTTTGTGGCCAACTCATTTGGATTCATGATGTTTTCCTCCCCTATAGGTCGTGACAAGTTTGAATTGCTTTGCTAAAATAAATAGCTTTTTTGTGAAAGTCAAATAAAGATTTATCGACGGCGAGAAATGATTGATCTCATCTGAACTGAAGACGCTTGTGGACAGAGACACATTATCCGCCGATTTCTATTGACTTTTTATCCTGTTAGGTTTATTTTATCATCAAGTTGCTCTGGAAGGGTATCTCTGGATGTCCTGGGAGTTGTCATTGTTTATGCCCGCGATAGCTTCAGAGATCATCGAACCTGCTGAAGGCAAATCAATCAGGAGTTGACAATGTTGCTTTTTCTGCTCTATATCTCACTGGGGTTGGTGCTGCTCTATTTCGGTGCTGAAGGATTGGTGCGCGGCAGCTCATCGCTGGCGCTGCGGCTGCGCGTTTCACCTCTGGTTATCGGCCTCACGGTTGTCGCCTACGGCACCAGCATGCCCGAGATGGTTGTCAGTGTCAAGACCGCCATCACGCATCAGGGCGGCATATCGATCGGCAATGTCGTCGGGTCAAATATTTTCAATATTGCGCTTATACTGGGGATATCCTCTCTGATTGCGCCGCTGAAGATCAAGTTACAGGTGATCCGTATTGACACGCCGATTATGTTTTTCACGGCGGTGTTGTTTTTTCTTTTGTTTCGCGATTTGACCATTGATCGTCATGAGGGTGCTTTCTTTCTGCTCTTGGTGATCGTATATACCTATGGCAACTTTTACTTTTCCCGTCGGGCCGGCAAGCGCGCTGAAACCGAATTTTCGGATGCCCTGGGTGTGGCACACATAAAGAATGCGTGGATCGAACTGGCTTTCATCATTGGCGGTCTTGTTCTGCTCATCTCCGGTGCCAATCTGTTGGTGAACGGGTCAATCGGCGTGGCGCGACTATACAAGGTCAGTGAGGCGGTCATTGGATTGACCATCGTTGCAGCCGGCACCAGTCTGCCGGAACTGGCGACGTCACTGGTGGCCGCTGTGCGCAAGGAATCGGATATCGCCGTCGGCAATATTGTCGGCTCCAACATATTCAATATCCTGGCGATTCTCGGCATTGCACCGCTGATCTCACCCATTTATGGCGAAGGGATCAGCATGATCGATATTTACGTCATGATGGGAGTCTCATTGCTGCTGCTGCCGATGCTGCGTACAGGATTCAAATTGAGCCGACTGGAGGGCGTGTTTTTGCTGGGAATTTATGGAGGATATCTTTATTATTTGTTGTCAAGATGATTGCCCAATACCCCGCTTCCCGGCACCCCGCTCCCCTGCGCCCCGCTTCCCGGAGGCTTCTTTTGCCTCCGGGAAGGTAGATTTCTAACTGGGAAGGTTTTAATCGAGATTTCGAACCGGGAGGTTTTCATCGAGATTCACCTTCCCGGAAGCCAAGAAGCTTCCGGGAAGGGACGCGCGACACCCGCTCCCCCGTACGCCGCTTCCCGGAGGCTTCTTCTGCCTCCGGGAAGGTAGATTTCTGACTGGGCAGGTTTTAATCGAGATTTCGAACCGGAAGGTT
>RPQV01000519.1 GCA_003818595.1 Calditrichota bacterium | reverse complement strand
TGTTGTGATCGCATCTTGGCTTGGTGCGCCTGAAGTCTCATTAATTCAGCAGCCTGAAGTACCGGCAGATAATCTCGCTTGATGCGCCATTTCTTATTTTCCTGACGCCATAATTTCATGGTTAATTGCCAATTCTGTTCCGCCTGCTGAAATAATTTTGGCGCATATTCTTCAGCCCGGACTTTTTTCGCTTCGGAAAAGGCCTCAAGCCCGAGAAAAACCGATCGCACCGGGGGTTGTGGCGCCAATAAAATATTGAGAACGAATAATAAAACAGCACTGATGGATAGAGCAATGATGAGGAGAGGCCTTTTGCGGATTTCGAGCGTTATCGTACGGCGGCGGGTTTTAAAAAACCGTTCCAAATTCTTGGGAAAGGTGTAATCTAGCTGCATAGCAAACGTGTTCTCTTCTGGACATAAAAAGACCTCGGCAAGTGTAACTTGGCCGAGGTCTTGATAGTGATAAAAGGTTACCTGGGCAAAAGCAGAATATCAGAAGGATTATCTACCCTTCTTCGCGATCGCCTCATTCAATTCATTCACAACGGAATTGATTTTTGCCTTGGCAGCATTCACCTTTTCCAGAGCAGTCAAAAAGTCTCCACCCTCAAGAGTCGTGGTGATTTCGGGTAGAGCGGCTTTCACAGCTTCGATATCCGCTTTAATGGCTTCCAGAACCTCACGGCTTTCTTTTCCACGAGGCGCTTTTTTCCACAACTTTTCAGCGTCAGTAATCGCTGTTCCCAAATCAGCCAGACCTTGCTGGGCTTGGGCTTTCACTTCTTCTTTGCGAGCAGCTACTTTTTCGGTAACAGCAACGGCCTGAGCAGTGGCAGCATTCAATTTTGCCTGAGCCTTTTTATAGCTGCGCATCAGTGCAAATTTTGCATTCTGGGTTTCGATTTCGGTCAAAGCGGCATTCAGGGAATCTTGAGCAGCTTGGTATTCTGCCGGCAAATAGCGGTTGGCTTCGGCAGCTTTAGCAGCATCAATCGCGGCCTTGGTTGAATCGACGAGCGGCTGCGGGGCTTTCGCGCAACCAGTGAAGGCTACGACAACCAACATCATTCCTAAAACAACAACAAGTGACTTCTTCAGCATAATAGACCTCCCAAAGGGCTAAATGTTTTGCGCGACATTGCGCAGAGTTTATAAGATGAAGTAGATGTATGAATTACTCTTTGCTTTTGCCTTCACCTCTTTTACAGACGTCCTTCCTCAAGACGACTCGATGTTTAAATGACCATATAAAATAAAAGGCAGACAATCTGGTAACCTGTTACAACAGGAACGCTCTCATCCACCTCGTTCTGTCATTAAAACAGATATAAATTTAACAAATTTTTGCAAAAAAGCAATATATATTTTCAATTTCTCGATATTTTTGTGATATTTTTTTACAATTGGGCTGGCATCCTCATCTCCACGATTATGATAAAGCATCTCGGACCGGATTTGATCAAATATGCAGCAATAATTTCGAGTCGGCATGCAAATATAAATGAATATAATTCCGGCGCCCTGTAACCAGATGAAGCAATCGGCGTATAATATGCCAAATTCAGTCGCATCCTCCGACGTCGCAACCATATGCGCAGTGCCGAACCGTCCCGAATTCAATTTGAAAAAAGCCCGATGTCCTGAAATCTAAATACCACCTGCACGTGGAGTCAATATAATGCACTCTTTGATCAAAAATGACCGTGTTTCACTGTTAGCCTTGGCGTTTTTAGCCTTTTTGACGCACTGGCTCGCCAACCTTTACGGCGTATATGGAATTTTTCGCGATGAATTGTATTATCTCGCCTGCGCTGACCATCTGGACTGGGGTTATGTCGATCATCCGCCACTCTCCATTTTTATTTTGTACTGCAGCAGAACTGTTCTGGGCGACTCGGTAACCGCAGTACGTCTGTTGCCGGCAGTCGGCAGTGCCATTCTGGTATATTTGACCGGAATCATCACCAAAAGATGCGGCGGCCAACGCGGCGCCCAGGCTCTCGCCGCACTCGCGGTATTATCCGCCCCGGGGTACCTTGGTATTCACAATATCTTTTCCATGAATGTGTTCGATCATCTGTTTTGGGCAATACTTTTGCTGTTGCTTCTTCGGCTGATTGAAAAGAACTCGGCAAAAGATTGGATCGTTTTCGGCATCGTGGCCGGTTTAGGACTTTTGAATAAATTGAGCGTCATCTTTATGCTTTTCTCACTCGCGCTGGCATTGCTCCTGACCAACCAACGTCGAATTTTATTCAATCGTCACCTTATCATCGCCGCACTGATCGCCCTGACTCTTTTTGCTCCCCACCTCATTTGGCAAATCTCTCACCAATGGCCGACTCGGGAGTTTATGCACAATGCACAACAGTTTAAAAATGTCCACATGGCAGCCTGGCCCTTTTTACGCGAACAAATCATCAACATGAATCCCTTCACAGTTTTCCTGTGGTTTGGCGGCATGTGGTTTGTCATGCTCAACAAATCAATGCATCGCTATCGAACCTTTGTCTTTGCCTATGTAATCCTCTTTATTCTCTTCATTTTTCAACATGGGAAGCCATACTATCTCTATCCCTATTACCCGATTCTCTTTGCCTTTGGCGCCCTGTTCCTGGAAAAATGGAGATTTAAATATGCGCCCATTCTCAAAACTGCACTGGTCATCGGCATCATCAATGGCGCACTCATCTCGCTGCCTCTGGCGCTTCCCATCCTCCAGCCGGCTCAGTTTATCCGGTATGCCGATATTCTCGGATGGCGTCCAACCGCTGATGAAAATCATCAAATGGGTCCGTTACCGCAACATTTTGCCGACATGAATGGTTGGGAGCAGATGGCCGATAAAGTCGCGCAAGTTTATCACGCACTGCCGGATTCAGAAAGAAATCTCACTGCCGTATATTTCCAAAATTATGGGCAGGCAGGAGCGATTGACTATTATCGTGATAAATATCATCTGCCCCCGGCAATCTGCGGACATAATAACTATTTTCTTTGGGGTGCGCGCGGCTGTTCCGGCCAAATCCTCATCATTTGGGGCGGAAAGCAGCAGGATCACGAACAGGTTTATGCGGATGTGCGCGCTGTCGGATATTTCCACCATCCCTATGTGATGCCGTATGAAAATGATGCCGTTCTTTATCTCTGCCGGCATCCGAAAACAAGTCTGGATGCGGTTTGGCCTACTGTTAAAAACTATAACTGATCTCGCTGCATATTTGTTGATTCCTGTTAGGGGTGCTTTCAAGATTTCCTTTGGATTATAATCTCTATTTTTGTATAATAAATTGAATTGTATTCATCCCAATATCATCGAGGAGATTATAATGATTTTACATCATGAATTTATCAGACAGGCAAAAAGTTTAGGCGACAAATTAGCCATTATTGACCGCACGACAGAACGCCGAGTTACCTATTCAAAGGCGCTCATCGCTTCATTAATATTGGCCAAAAGATTCAAGCGGATAAACGACGGATTCATCGGCATCATGATCCCCACCTCGGCGGGCTCCATGCTTGCAACCCTGGGCGTCGTCATGGCCGGCAAAGTGCCGGTAATGATCAACTATTCCACGGGGGCAGCGGAAAATTCAGAATA
>RPQV01000518.1 GCA_003818595.1 Calditrichota bacterium | reverse complement strand
AAGGTCAACGGCGTCAGTATTGGAAGCGTTCAAGATTCAAAAAAGCTCTACGGCAAAGCGGATGTCTTGTATTCAGGAGTCATTCTTCACGGTCAAGTCGACAATCAGCTCGATGATTTTCTGTTGAAAATTCCGCAGCTTCAGGCCTACCGCATGTTCGTCTACGGTGATCCGCCGACGAGCGGCGAGGTCGACAAAAAACTGGGCAATCCGCTTTCCGTCCAAGTCGTGGATATCAACGGCGTCGGTGTGGCCAATGTTCCTATGGATTTCAGCGTCAAATCCGGGGTGACGGCATTTTTTAGCGCCGATTCTGGTTGTCAGGATTTTGACGGAGATCTATACATCGAGGCTGAGAGCGGCATCATCGAGTCCCCTATGGGCCAACTCAACGATGTAGACGCCTCGAATAAACGCTACATCAGTTCCGGTACTAACAATGCCGGCAAAGCGGTTTACACATTTTGGGTGCCCTGCACGGACAGCTATGAAATCATCATGCGGGTCATTGCCGCAGACGGAAACAGCAATTCCATATTTTGGGCAATTGATGATGGGAGCAATGCCCAGATAGACTTTGATAAAAGCACGACCTCATGGACGTGGGCTGACAATGCGCGGACGAAAACGTTTCCTCTTCAGGAAGGGTTTCACAAACTCACCCTGACCTGCCGAGAGCCCAACACCAAAATCGACCGCATTCTGATCACCCGCAATCATGGCTTCACGCCGACCGGATTGGGCGGATCGGCTTCTAAATTCGCCAATGTCACTGACCAGCGCGGCATTGTCTCAACCCAGGTGAGTTTCGGCACCCAGTCCGGTGAAGTGGTCATATCGGCCAGTTCCCAGGTTCTGCCGGCGGCTTTTAACTATGTCGAGTTTCCGCCGATCACGGTGAATGCTGGAACGCCGGTGAGGTTCACCGCTGTTTCTCCGCTCATCATTCAGGGAGAAGCGGGCAAGGTTCTTCCCAAGCCGTTTCAGACCAATGTGCAGGATCGTTACGGCAATTTCAGACGGGGAGAATTGATCATTTTTCAAGTGACTGAAGGCGACGGCAGTTTCAATGGAAATCAGACCGAAAAAGCCTTCACCAATGATGAAGGCACAGCGGGTGCCACGCTGCGATTGGGATTCTCGAATCAAACGCTGGTCAAAGCGTTCATCAACGACAGTCCGGGTTTGGAGCCGATTGTTTTCACCGGAGCGGCGGAAGCCGGGACCATCCCCTTTGCTATACAGCGCATCACCGCAACCGACCGCTTTGAAGCGCCGGTCATGACGCGCATCGCCGATTCTCTCAAGGTGCTGATTCTCAATCAAAAAGGGAATCCCTACAAAGGATATCCGGTACCGTTCGCCGTCAGCCGCGGAGATGGCAAGTTGAACGGCTCTTTCAAGAGTCTGATCGATACAACCGATGCGAAGGGCATGGCGGCGGTATCGTGGACCCTCGGGCAGAAAGCCGGCGTGGACTCGCACCAGGTTCAAATCAAAGTGCCGCTCAACGGATCGCCGCTTTACTTCACCGCCACGGCCACGCCGGATCAGCCGAATGAGCTGGTCATCATCTCCGGCAACAGTCAAACTCAGGGCGCCGGAAAGAAATTCAGCGAGCCGTTGCGGGTGCGGATTATTGATCAGTACAATAACGGCATCGCCAATTTTAAGGTTCGTTTTTCAGTCGCCAACGGCTACGGCAATTTTTCCAATAAACTCTATAACGGCAGTCGGGATACGACCGTTTATGCCGATATGTCCGGCCATGCGCAGGTGTTTTACACCGCCGGCAACATCGCAGGCAGTGAACAGATCAAAGCCGAGGGAATGGGCGATCAGTCTTTGCCATTGAAAAACGTTCGCATTTTTACCCTCACAGTGACGCCGCCACTGCCGCAAAAGCTGGTCAAAGAATCCGGCGACAATCAAAGAAAATCGGTCGCGTCAGTGTTGGAAAAGCCGTTTGTCGTCAAGATTCTCGATCCTTTTGGAACGGTGATGGGCGCCAACATCAGGGTGGCTTTTCAGGTCATCGAGGGAAACAGCTCCTTCAACAACACGCAGTATTTCGAGACTCTCACCGATGCATCCGGTTTCGCCAGGGCGACCATGACGCTGGGAACCAAGGCCGGCGTTCACAAAGCCCGGGTATCGTTACCGGAATATCAAGACGTCACGCCGGTTGAATTCACCGCGACCGCAGACGCCGGAGCGGCGGAAAAGCTCTTCGCCGTTCAGCCCAAAGATCTGCGCTTTACCGGCCCTGCCGGGAGCGGACCCATACCGCTGACGGTTTCAGTGACCGACAACTATGAAAATGTCAAATCCGGCCAGCAGGTGACTTTTAGCGTCGAAAAAGGCGGAGGATATTTTCAAACAAACAACGGCAATCAAACCACTTCCATTGTTGTCTCGGCGGCAAACGGACAAGCTTCGGCCAATTACATCATGGGACAACAAACCAGTGTTGAAAACATCGTTCGAGTGACCTCGATAAAATCGGGCAGCAGCGAACAGTTGCAGGGAAGTCCCATACAATTCATCGGTACAGTATCAGCGGGCGCCCCGGTGTCATTGCGAAAAATCGGCGGCGACAATCAGAGCGCGGCTATCCGAACGATCTGTCGCGACTCGCTGCTCATCGAGGTCAAGGATTTGTACAGCAATCCGGTGGCGGATTTGGATGTGCAGTTTACGGTGAAGAGCACCGACGGGAACATCAACGGACAGACGCAAACCCATCTGTTCACCAACCGCAAGGGCCGGTCAGGCGTTTTGTACACCGTCGGAACGAAAGCAAAATTTCAGAGCGATACCGTGTTGGTGAGCATTGCCGGGTATCCTCTGGCCGATCGATTTATTTTGACGGCGACCCCGGGAACACCCCACAAGATCAGCGCAGTGGGCGACACGACGTGGACGCTCAAACTCGGAAGCGAGGCTTTGGCAAAGAATCCCAGCGCCCGCGTCACTGACGCGTACGGCAATCCTATTTCAGGGCAGTCCGTTGTCTTTTCCGTGGTCAAGGGAAGCAGCACGGTCAATAATAAACCCAGTGAGACCGTATCGACGCTGTCAACAGGTCAGGTGACGGTCAATTGGCTGTTTGCGAACAAACCAGATCAGCATATACTTGAAGCCAAGGCGCTCTTGGGCAGCACACCACTTAAAGGATCACCGTTACGCTTCTATGCCACGGTTCAGGCCGGACAAGCGAGCCGAATTGTGATGGTATCACCGCAAAGTCAACAAATTCAGGCCGTTGCTCGCTATCAAATGCCGATCGTCGTTGCGGTCGAGGATGCCTATGGCAATCGCCTCAGCGGATTCCCGGTGAAATTCATGGTCGTCTATCCTGCTTCCGGCGATCGTGGTTTCTTTTTCAACAATGGGCAGAACTCGTTCGAGCTGAGAGTGATCACCGATCCGCAGGGCATGGCGCAGGCTTCTTTTGTTCCGGTTCTGGGGCAAAACCAAATCAGCGTCACGGCCGATGATATTGATATTCCATCATCGGTTTCACCGGTATATTATACCATCACCGGCGTTGCGGCCAAGGCCGCCAGGATCAAATTGATCACGAGCCGCGATGTCGATACCGCGGTCGGTT
>RPQV01000517.1 GCA_003818595.1 Calditrichota bacterium | reverse complement strand
GAAAAGTCCCGGGATTGAGATAGCTATGAGAAACTGAAGCACCTGACGCCGTTTTACCGTCGCCGAAATCCCAAGCGTACACAGTGATGCGTCCATCCTCATCGGAAGAGCGCGACCCGTCGAATGAAACAAGGGTGTTGGGAGCAGTGATCATGTCCTTTCCAGCCTGCGCAACGGGCGGCTTGTTCACCGTGACGCTGAAATTCTGCAGTGTGCTGTTACCCACATCTCCGGAATTGTCGCTGACAATCACCCGGGCTTGATACGTTTTTTGTTCATTATATCGATGGACAATCCGGCTTCCAACAGCGGTCGAACCATCGCCAAAATCCCAGTAAAAGTCTAAAAGATCACCATCCGGATCACTTGACGCTTTAGCGTCAAAGACAATGGATTGACAATCGGAGAGAGCGATGAGGCTCGTTTGGATTAGCGGTCGCCGATTGAGTTTCTTTAAATAGATCGGCAAATCGATGAGCAATGTTTTATCCTGATCATCCGCAATATGGAGAGAAACATCATTGGGCGACTCGCTGCCCTGCCCCAGTACCACGGCACACGGATGGCCGGTTTCAATGGGCTGCAAAGCGGTCGTGCTTTTCACCCACTCGCCCTGTCCGGATGAATTGACGGGAAGATTCGAGCGGAACGGAGTGACCAGTTGAACCGAAGCTCCCGCAAGATCAAAGTTGTTGACGTTGATGGATTTGGCGTCCTTGGGCACAAAAAAAGTGATGGCGGCGAGATTTTCATCTTTGCCCAGTCGCAAAGTCGGTGAAGGAGAAAACATGGAGAACTCGGCCGCTGTCGTATTCATCGAAGCCACAGTGCTCAAGCGAACATCGAAAATATTGGCGTCGTTGCCGCTTAAACCCTGTACCAGCAACTTGAAATAGTAGGCGTTGCCGATTTTTTCCCCATCCGCAGGACGAATGTGAGCAAAATTATACCAACTATTATTGAGTTCTTTATCTTCACCGATCGTTTTCATGGCCAAAGAGAGGCCGGCGGTAATATCACCTGGATCCGGCTTGGCGTTTTGCAAAGACTGGGGAGAAAAAGCACCAACGCCGCCGAACAACTCAAAGCGCATCGTGGTATTCCAACTGCTGAAATTCAGATCGACATCCCCGCCACAATCCATATCGAAAATCCTGACATAGAGGCTGTCGGTAAATGTATCCTCGATGCGAAAAAACACGAGTTGGTAAAAATCATCATCACCTTCACGAATCGATTGTTCTGGTCCGTAATTGACCAGCAGGATATTATCCCGCGCCATCAACAGGACTGCTGCAAAAAGAAGAACCGCGATTATTTTTGTTTTCACAATTATCTTCCTTTATGAATGAACTTAAATCTCCGAACAGCAATAATTTTAGTTGGGATGAATGGCTTGCTGATTGCCGTAGTAATCTTCCAGCACAACAGTTTTCAGCTTTATGCCGCCGGCCTTTCCTCTGGGCAATTTGAACAAGCCTTCATAAAGCTGTGAAGCTGCATTATAGCGCAGGTAACCGGAACTTATCATATCTCCTGCCTGAAGATCAACACTGGCCGTGCGACGCAAACCCGAGCTGTCGGCCGCCTTCACCTTAACCTCCACCATATCATCAACAGCTGTGGACTTGACCACGATGTCATAGTCCAAAAGCTCCGGCGGTGTAGTGTCCTGGATGACTTGGTGCTCGATGACACATTCGTTATCCATATCATCAATCGCGATGAGCTTGATCACATTTGTGCCGGGAGTTAACTGGAGCGTATGGGAAAACTTTTCATCAACCACTATAACTTCAGCGCCATTACACGTTAATTTGACAGCATTCGCAACCGTACCGTTGATGATGAGTGCCTCTTCTGCAGAAATGGTGGGAATAATTTGATCGAGGATAATCTGCGGCGCCTGTTTACTGACCTGCACCCACAATGTATCCTCTTTTTTATATCCCGCCGGTGTGAGCACGGTGAGGAACATGGAGAGACTCTCGGGAATATCCTGAATAGACATTTGGAAATTGCCTGCTTCGTCGGCAAACGTACGCGAAACATTCTTGGTCAATTGATTTTCCACCGAAACCGATGACAAAGACATGGTTTTACCCTTGAGATCAAGCGTTCGTCCGCGCGCCAAAAAAGTTTTGGGTTGGATTTGCTTCATGGAGGCATCATATTCAACCAACACTTCCGGATTCGAGGCGTAAATCACTGTGCGCACAATTTCGGTCTCATTTCCGCCTATATCGACCGCCTTGACACTGATTTTATTGATACCGTCCCGCAACGAATGATCAAGATGGAAAACAGAACCCTCTTTCAAGGATACAGGGTCCCCGTTGACAAATAACCGCACATTGGCTTCTGTTTCGCCAATGATGTGCAGGGTGTCGCTCTGGAAAATATCATGTTCCCGAGGATGATTCACATACAGGAATGGATTTTCAGTATCAGAAAAAACATAAAAGAATCCCCTCGCACTGGTTGGTCCAGGAAAGCCTTCCTTATCAATAGCAGCAACCGTCCAATAGTAAGCACCGTCCTTCATATCCTTCGCCAAAAACGAGTCGCTGATAATGTTTTCGTTGTTAATGATGATGTTTTTAAATGAATAATCAGCGGAAACCTGCAGCAAATAGCGTTGTGCCTGAGGCACAGGGTTCCATTGCAGCAATAAAGTATCTTGCGACAAGACCGCATTATTCTTTGGCTGCAATAATTCAACGCTTTTGAGCAGGTCTTTCGATTGACCTACTGATCCTCCAGCCGTGATGCGGGAGCCTTGGTTCTCTTCGATGACGATGGTTTCGTCCTCTGAGTAGAGTTTGATCTCGCCTTCATAGTTGGCAATTTTAGTAGCCTCGTCATCCTTTTGTACCCAAAAGTTTTTGGAATTGATTTCCGTTTTAACGCCGGGCACATTGAGATTAAATTTTTTCTTTTTTTGATTGGTCTGCAGCAGGGCAAAAGCAGCCCCTTTTTCCAATTTGACACTGGAATCGCGTTCTTTGCTCAGCAGATCAACCCGCATCTTCTGAATGACCGCTTGAGAATTCTCGTTGAGACGGATACGGCTGGCATCCTGAAAGGATATTTCAGCATAGGAATTGGACAAAGTGCGTACACGGCTGTTTTCAAACAATTTTGAATAGAGCGACAAATCCCGCCAGAGCATCTCTGCCGCTTCCCGGCTTTGCACTGTTCCAGATCGATCGGTCACCACCGCATCAGCGGTGGTATTGCGTTTCTCCAGGGTTTCCAAGTGCGACTTTTCAGCCATTTGTCGGGCTTCGATCGCCAGCCGCGAGCTGTTCTCCCAATTACCTCCTTTTCTTTCTTTAACGGCTTCATCATTGAGAGCAATGGCTTGGGCTATCTTTTCCGCTGCAAAAAGGCGGGCGCCCAGATCCGTGGCGGTCTGGATTTCACGCCGGGCATTTTCCACATCAATAGCGGAGCGTTTGATCGCACCGACAGGAATGACCAGTTTCATGCCGGGACGAAGGTCCGACGGAGAAGTCAATTGATTGGACTTGAGAATCTCCTTCCAAAGGTCTGGCTCACCCAACACCTCCTGCGCCAGATCGCGAGGTCCCTGTCCTTCTCTCACCGTAACGG
>RPQV01000516.1 GCA_003818595.1 Calditrichota bacterium | reverse complement strand
TGTGTCCATAAATTCTCCGATTAATACGTATCAATATAATTAATTTATACGTAGAAATCAAATGATTTTTTAAAATATTTATTTACCTTTGTTAGAAAGGGATCGCCATGCGCTCTCTCCTGTTTTTATTATTGGTGGTATTACTTTTTTCCAATTGCAATCGTTCACAAAACCAGACCGCCGAGCCCGTCCCGTACATGCATTGGGAATCAAATTCTGTCATGAGTAACGGAATACGGCTGCATTACTGGCGCACAGGCGGTGATCAAAAGCCGGTGATCATCATGGTTCACGGCATCACCGATTATGGACTAAACTGGGCAAGGCTGGCGGCAAAATTTGAAAAAGAGTATGATATCATCATGATCGATGCACGCGGGCACGGTTTCTCACAAAAACCGGATGCTCCGTACAATATAGAAACTCATGTGGAAGACCTTGCGGGTCTCATCAATGCACTTGGCATCCACATGCCCATTTTAATCGGTCATTCTATGGGCGGTTCAATCATTGCCCTGACTGCGGCAACCTATCCCGATTTGCCGGCGGCTGTGATCATGGAAGATCCGCCCATGGAAGATGCTCTCGAATATCTGACCGAAGATATTATCCCGCAATGGAAAGAACAGGTTCGCATTCAAACAATCACTCCCAAACAAGAGCTGATGAAGCGGGCACAAAAAAAATATCATCCCGGCTGGCCGGCATTCGAGTACGATCATTGGGCGGAATCCAAACATTTGTCAAGTCCCAACGTAATCGATATCCTGCAGGGGAACGGCTTTGGCGATCCGCGAAAAATATTCCCGAACATAACCGCGCCCACATTGATTTTAAAGGCTGATGCTGAAGAGGAGTATAGAAAAAGACATCTTGAGGCAGCCGCTCTTTTGCCCAATGGAAAGCTTGTGCATGTCCAAGGCGCCGGTCATCTCATTCGGAATGACAAGCCGCTGGTTATGGAAAACGAGATTCGAGATTTTCTCAACAATTTGTCGCGATAATCTCATTTTTTTCATTTAAAAGACGCGGAGAAATAAATGATTATTTCTCGGTGGTCTCCGTGCCTTTGTCCCCGTGCGAGGCCATTTTCAGTCATCCAATTTTTCATCATCAGGGCGCAATCAAAACACCAAGTCCCTCCTTTGCGTCTTTTCCCATCAATGATCGAAAACCTCCAACGGGAAGAAACTTTTCGCAATGACTTGTGGGGCGGCTGCTTTGCACCCTGAACAGAATCGAAAAGTGCTCTTTATGGTTGAATTATCTCAGCGGACGGCATTATAGCCTTTGCGCGAGTCTATCCCTATTCCCTGCAGGAATGTCAGGATCGTGCTGTTGACAAGCTCGGTCTGCGCAATGGTCAGATCATGGCCTGCATCCGGAATGATCTTGGTGACGATCCATGGGGCTACTGTCTTGAGTCGATCGACCGCCTGGGCTGCCGGATAGATCACTTCATTTTCTCCGACCAGGAACAGTATGGGAATCTGCAGCGATCGAAGCTCTTCATCCGTGAGAACAGTCGGGGTGATCGGCATTCTGAAGGTGAAACATTTCATCGCCATCAACGCATCATTCATCCAATGATCCAGCAGACGCTTTTTATATTCATCCTTCGCATTCGCCAGGTTCGGACACATCCAATTGATCAGAAAATGAGTCATGAAAAATCTATGCGGCGGCAGTGCGCCGACAATTCCCCGCCACGCCCACTCTCCCGGCAGGGGAAAGAGGGTGGCGACAGGAGCAGCCAGGACGGCGCTGCGCAGCCTGCCCTGACGGACCAGGGCGTATCGGCTCGTCAACCAGCCTCCGAACGAAAGCCCCATCAGGGTGACCCCATCATCGAGTCCCAGTTCGGTCAGCAGTTCATCCAGCCAGGCGGTGAGATCTTCACCAGTTGTAACCGGACGACTGTTGACACTCAGACCGACATCATAAATATTATCGACAGCATAGATTCTGAAAAAGGGCGCCAGTCCCTCGATGTTCGGAAGCCAGATTAGAGATGAAGCAAAGCCCGAAGGAAGCAGCACCAGAGGAGGAGCGCTCTCGCGACCGCTCAATCTCACCGCCGTCCTGCCATATGAAGTGACAATGATACGAGTCTCGGAAGGCATCGGCCATTCCTTCATCCGATCCTCATAGTATTCGCGGTATTGTTTTTCCTTGGCGGCACTCTTAAAGGGATAACATGACGGCAATTCCGCATAGTCTGGGCCTTTGAACAAGGACTTGACATACCCCACCACCACAAAGCTTCCAATCATCACGCACAGGGCCGCGGCGCCAAGGATGATCTTCCCGATGGTTATTTTCCCGGTCATTTGCGTCACCGTCCTTTTGAGTATTGATCGCAAATTTCAATGATCTGCATTGCTTTTTCCATTATTATGTCAAATCTCATTTTATCTCTCTTCAATGATGAGCACTTCAGATCGTCTGTTATAATTTCTACCGATTGGGGTTTCATTATCGCCCAGCAACACATCCTCCGACTTGTTCTGATTGTCTACTTGAATCCTCAGCGGCTGGTCCCATCCGAGATAATCGTTGAGATTCGGCTTGGAATTTAAAATCATCGTAATAATTTCATTCGGATAGTTTGATTCGCGGGCCAGTTTCAAAAAAGCATTCCACAGCTGTTCGGCTCTTTTGGGGGAGAGGATCGTTTTATTGTGCTCTTCAGTCCCAATTCTGTCGGTATGACCCAGAAATCTTACGTTGATCTGTCGATTTTCTAATAAATAGTTTTCAATTTTATCCAGAACAGGTTTGATCAGATTTCGTCCGAAAACCACATCTGAAATAGGCTGCGATTCATCATACTCATACAGACTGAATATTTGATTCATCAGCACCTCTGTTTTCATAAAAACTGAAAAAGAAAAAGGTTCTGTTGTAAATCTTCGTCTGACAAAAAGCGTATCCCCATCATTGGAAATATGGGGAATCATCTCTTCCAACCTGAATCGGCAGAAATAACTCCTGTCCAATTTATCAAATCCCGCATCAGTCCGACCATCCCACGTTGGAAAAGTCGAATTGGACGTATTAATTTCAAATGCCTTTTTCCCATCTGACCATCGCTTCAGATCATCCAGTGAAAAAGTTTTGATCGCTTTATCCGAATTCTGTTCAAGAATTTCCAGCATCCAATGATCGGATTGTGGGGCAAATGAAATAACGTTAATATTAAATCGCGGCTGATCAAACGTTATGGTTCGATTGACTTGAACCGATTCCGGCATAAAAATCTTCCATTCCATCATTTCACGAACATGTTGATCGGGTTGATCGATGGAAATTTCAACCCGTCGATTTTCCGCCAAAATCCAGTCACTGAACAATTTACTCATTGATTTATCAATAATACTGACCTGTTCCAGAGGCGCCCGCTCCATGGTGACACGGCTTGTGTCAGCTGAATTGTTCACAATACTGATCCGCGATGAATCAACATGAAATTTGTCGACCAACACTCTTTTTACCTCTTCAGCGCGATTGAGTGCCAAGCCTGGATTCAGGTCATCAAAGGGGGACAAACTGTCAATGGGAACTTTCTTGAATTTTGCAGGAACGAAGTTGATAAATCCTTCTATTTTTATCTTGATAGGTTGATC
>RPQV01000515.1 GCA_003818595.1 Calditrichota bacterium | reverse complement strand
TGGCCAACAGACCATTTTCACCCATTGCGTTCCAGGTATGATGGTACTGACCCGCTGCCTGAAAACCATTGACCAATGTTGCTGTTTGGCGTCCCATCACATCATAGACGACCAGACTGACATCCCCATCCCGATCCAGCGAATAGCTGATGGTGGTCGTCGGATTGAAGGGATTGGGGTAATTCTGCTGCAGAGCAAAACGACTCGGCGTCGTCAAGGAAACAGGCAGATCGATCACTTCTTTGCCGAGGGAAGTTTCCGAACGTACGAACATATGATCGACATAAATAAAATCCAACACTCGATTTCTTTTGGTGTGATCGGTATCGACGACGCGGATGAAGACATTGCCGCTGAGCGAATTGGGCAAAGTATAAGTCTGGCGCGTCTGATCATCCGCGGTTTTGGTGACAGTCACCATGTTGGTATAGGTATTATCATCTGTCGAGTAGGCAAAGGTAAAATTGTCATTCTCGACATTGGCCGATTTATAAGCTTCAAGATTAAAGGTGACCGAGACGCCGCCGGTGACATTGATTTTCCATTTATGTTCGAGAAAACTCCAGCGATTGGAAGGCGGTCCGACCGCCTGCTCGGTCTCCTGAATGCTTTCATAGCCATTGTCACTCGTCTGAGTATTGACATAGCTGCCGCTGACGGTACCGCTGACCGGGATGTCGATATTCGCAGTATCATCGAAGGGACCGCCTCCTCCGCTCGGCGGGGTGGCAGCACTTGCGACATTGGAGTAAGCCGAGTTGCCGGCGCCGTTAAACGCATAAACACGATAATAATAGGTGGTGTTCGGCGTCAATCCGACGTTGGGATATCCGGTGACGCCCACGGCGGTGGTGGCAATCAAGGCAAAATCAACGCCATTGGTCGATCGTTCAATCTTGAAACCATGCTCATTGCTCGAGTTATCGTTCCAGGCCAGATTAATCTGAGTGGAAACGACAGCCGTGGCTGTGAGATTAGTCGGCGCTGTCGGGGGCACCGGACTGCCGCCGCCCAGCATCTCTTCGCCGATGATATCCAGTAAAGGCTGAGAGCCGTCGGTGAGGACATCCTGGGAAAGTTCCCACATCATCACGCCTTTGATGGCTTTGTCTTTTGCATATTGGCAGGTTTTTTGTGCTGATACTGGATCATTATAAGTTATGAATGAACTCGATCCGGACAGATAAGAAACCTGCGCAACACTGTCCCATTTGTAGGTATAGCCGCTCAGGACGACAATTTCACTGTACAGGAGATCAGTAGCGCGGAATTTGTTGGGCTGATAGGGTTCTGTCGCTTTGGTGAACTTTTTTCCATAGAAAGGAACGCCGCAGACCAATTTGTCATATGCCACACCTCTTTGATTGTGATAATAATCATAGATGCTGTTGTCGACGGCGCCGCATTGACCAGGATCTCTCGGATCGAGGTAGAGTGGAGACAAATGACCTGTATGATCGCTCCAACTGCCGTGATAATCATATGTCATCACCCCAAACCATTCGACATAAGGTGCCAGAAAAGTCACATCCACATAATGCGCGCTCCAATCGGTTGCGGCCACAGCGATGGATAATCCCAAATGCGGCGCCACCTGCGCCCAATGAGCTTTCAGCTCTGACACCAGCAGGTTCAAATTCTGTTTGTCCGCATCGTTGGCCGGATATTCCCAATCCAGATCGACGCCGTCATACCCATGGGTCAGGCAAAACGTGGTGATGTTGTTGATAAAATTGGCGCGCGTTGATGAGCTTGCCGCCATGGGGGAAAAACCGCCCGAGTCGCTCCAGCCGCCCAGTGCGACAAAAACTTTCTTTTGAGCGTTGTGTGCCAATTGAATCAGTTCAGGCGTCGGATCCAGGAAATAAGTGGGATGATTGATGTTTCCACTCGCATCGGGGTAGGCGAACGAATGCATGATGTGAGTGACTCGATTCATGGGGATTTGTGATGGAGGATAGGCGAAAACCCGCCATGAGGTGTAATAACCGGCGACAACCGGTGATGTTTGTGTAAAGCCGGGCAGCGACATCAGCAGCGTCAAAAGCAAAATTATCAGCAAAACACTCCCTCTCTCCAAACGCGTTGTTGAATGCTTCATAAGCGATCTCCTCTAGTTATTATTTTGCCTCAAACGCTGTTATTTAATCATCGTTTTGAACCTCTCCTTCTCTCTTTTACGCCTCGAAACAAAAACTCGAAAGGGCCTCACTCCTTTCAAGTTCAGCCGCTATTTTGCAAAAACCATTTTGTGCGTTTTCACAAAATCTCCGGCAATCAAACGATAAATATAGACACCGGCAGCGACTTGCTCATCGATCTCATTCGTACCGTCCCAGAGTACAGAATGAATACCCGCATCCAAATGCTCATTCATCAGCCGCTTGACTCTGTTGCCCAATATGTCGAAAACAGCCACTTCAACAACGACTTGTTTCGACAATACAAAATGAATAGTGGTTTGCGGATTGAACGGATTTGGATAATTCTGGTACAACTCGACCTCTTCCGGAAATGCCGACTCTGTGTGAATCGACGACACGGTTGTTGAAATCGGGCCGTAGTAAGTGCAGGATCCATCCAGCGATACAGCCTCGAGTTTGTACCAATAACTACCCGGATGCAGGGGTTCATCAATAAAGTGATAAAAAGAACCGGCTGTTTGGCCTTGACTGTTGATCAGCTCAGGATTGATACGCTCATAGTTACCCGCGCTGGTCTTGCAGCGATAGAGATTAAAGCCGGCATTGTTGGCATGAGCCACCCACCTTATTTCAACAGCAGATTCCCATTCGGCAGCAGTGAACTCTGTCACCTCGACAGCGATGGGATTGTTGTAGAGCATCTCATAGCCGATGGTTTCCAGCAGGGGTTGGCTTTCATCGGGAAGGATATCCTGACTCAATTCCCACATCATCACGCCTTTGATGCCTTGCGATTTGGCATATTGGCATACCTCAGTGACCGCCGTCTCATTGCTGTAAGTGATAAAGCTTGCGGATTTGCTCAAATAGGACGCATGCGCGACCGCATCCCATTTCACCGTATATCCCGTCAAGGCCATGATTTCATCATAGCGCATGGTCTGAACGCGACCTTTGAACGATTGATAGGGCTCGGATGCTTTGGCAAATTCTTTGCCGTAAAAGGGAATGCCTGCCACCAGTTTGTTGGCGGGCACGCCGCGCTGGGCAATATAATAATTCTGAATGCTGAAATCAACCGATCCGGCCTGCAGCGGATCCGCAGGATCGAGATATAAGGGTGAATTGTGACCGCAATTGGCGATGCAGTTGCCGTAATAATCGTAGGTCATCACCCCAAACGATTCGACATACGGCGCCAGGGTAGTGACGGAGATGAACTGTCCGTTCCAATCAAGCGCCGGAATAGCCATGGAAACGCCGTAATTCAGGTTGTGCGCCGACCAATAGGCTTTGAGTTCCGAGACCAGCAGATTCAAATTGCTGCGATCTGCGGTGGTTTCGGGATATTCCCAATCCAAGTCCACGCCATCATATCCATATGTGGTGCAGAAATTGGTCAAATTGGCAACAAAATTAGCACGGGCAGTCGGACTTGCAGCCATTGGCGAGAAATATTGCGAATCGTTATAGCCGCCGACGGCGACAAAGACCTTG
>RPQV01000514.1 GCA_003818595.1 Calditrichota bacterium | reverse complement strand
AGTTTTGGCTCACTAAAAATTAATTTTGGAGGAGCAATGAAAGTGCGTTTACTACACATTGTTATGCTGGTATTGACTTTTGCCTTTGCCAGCATACTTTTTTCTCAGGAGGTTGTCATTGATCACAAGGTGTTTAAAAGCAAAAGTCTGAACATCAATGTTCCGGTTTCAGTGCATCGACCGGCGTCGGTCACGCCGGAGACGCCCTGCCCCGTGTTGATTTGGTTGTCGACAAATATTGTCACACCTGCAGACTATGACGGTTTTAAAAATGGTCTTCAAAAACAGTTGACCAATGGCAAAGCCTCGCCTATGCTGGTCGTCATCGCCAGCGCTTTAACCGGCAATCCCAATTTAAGGTATTATGGCATCCATTTATACTGTAATTCCGAATATTACGGTAAATGGGGGGACTTTGTCGTCAAAGATTTGATCGAATGGGTGGGACAAAACTATTCGGTGCCCAAGACGGCGGATGGCGGTCATGATCGCCGTTACTGGCTCATTGCCGGTTTTGACATGGGCGGCAGCGGTGCGGTCCGCCTTGCCTATCAATATCCGGAACTTTTTACTGGCTTTGCCACATACGGCGGCGATGTAGCTTATGAAGCCTTTCCGCTGTGGTTTGCGGATGTTCAAAGAAATGAAACGAATGGTTTTCGATACAGTTTTCCGATGTACGGCATGACTTATATGCTCGGAGCTTATGCGGTAAATTTTACGCCGGATCCTTCATCGCCTTGGTTGGGTGAATTCCCCCTGAAGGAAGGAACCGGCGAGGTCATTGATTCCGTGTACGCCAAATGGATGAAGTTTAGTCCCTCCACTTACGGAAGGGAATACTATGCTTCGAATCCGGCGCCGGATCGTTCACTGGCTGTCCACTTATCAAGTGGCACTACAAATCCCTGGTTTGGCTTTCCAACCTATACGCCTAAATTTACTGAGTATTTTCACGACTCGCTGTCTGCATGGAATGTCACTCATGAGTATGATGCTAAAAGTTTTGATTATCTCACGATTGTCACTTGGGCGAGTAAGAACTTTGCGCCTTTGCCAAAGTTTGACCACGACATGGCGATCAGGAAACCGGACATCCTGACGGTGAAAACCACCGGATTCGGCAAATGGCAGCCGACGGTCGCGATTCGCAATCACGGCAAGGCCGATGCGAACAATGTCAAAGTATTTTGCGAAATCAAAGATGAAGCCGCCCTGCTTTATTCGGCGCAAACCGAGATTGCGTCAATCAAGACGCTTGATATTGCGGATGTCCGGTTTGTCGAGACATGGACGCCGTTGCTTCACAAAAATTATTCAATTAAATTTTATGTCCAAAACACGGGAGAAGAAAACGCCGAAAATGACAGCCTCACAATGACTTTGGGTTCCATTCCTTTGATTGACGATTTTGAGGGATCACTCGACAAATGGCAACGACAACCCGGCTGGAACCTGTCTCAGTACAAACCTAACAAAGGAAGCGTACAACACCTGCTTTTTGCTCCTCCGGCTTTGGGAGCGATTGACTCGTGGCTCGAACTCAAGACGCCATTTGATCTCGCGCAGGCTCGATCGGCCCGTTTCACATTCAACACCCGGTTCGATCTGGCAATGACTGATTCCGGCATGGTGCAAGTCAGCAGCGATGATGGCGCCACTTGGATGACGGTCGGTTCCCTGTGTTGCGACGGCGAACAGGCGTGGTTGAAATACAGCTTTAGTTTGGACAGCTATGTGGGAAACGGATTTGATAATGTGAGGATTCGTATTCGTTTCGTGTCGCAGGGTGGAAATGATAACGCCTCGTGGGAAATAGACAATGCAACTCTGGAGGTGAATTCGTTAACCGAAATTACTGCGCCGGCGACAACGCCCGCCTCCTGCGTATTATTCGACAATTACCCAAATCCTTTCAACGCCTCAACGACGCTTGCTTATCAAATTCAGCAACCGGCGCACGTCACATTGACTGTTTACAACGCTATCGGTCAGCACGTCATCACGCTGGTCGATGCACGGCAGGAGAGCGGACGATATACGATAGTTTGGGATGGCACAAATCAGAACGGCCAGCCCACCACCTCGGGTCTTTATGTCTATTCGCTGAAAGCGGGTGATTTTTTGCAGCAAAAGAAGCTGGTGTTGCTCAAGTAGAAATTCCGACATTGACCCGATCCCTCCCAAAGGGATCGAATCAATTTGCACTTTTCTTTTGATAGCGAATTTTGTGAGGATCGATGACAATAGATGCCTTTTCCCAGGCATCGACCGGATGAGTTTCGAGCAGACGCTGCAAAGCTTCGCACGTTTGCTGAAAACCTGTGGGATAAATATTGAGTCGCACCACCCCGTAACCTGGAATATCATGAACAACCAAAGGATTCTGAAAATCTTCATCAAAAGTGATAACGACCATACCGTGTGTCTGACAGAAATTAAATATTTCCACGTCGGTCATCCTCTCCATGCCCAATTGTCGGGTCGATGTAATTTCTGCTTTTTCACCGAGCTTGTCCTGAAGCCACGGCCCGATCAAGGCAGGGATATTTTGATCAAGCAATATTTTGATCATGACGAAACGCTGATACTGACCTGTGTATCGTCAACCAGTTCAATCGCATAGGCAAGCGCGGCTTCGACATCCGCAAAAGTCAGTTCAGGATAATTCTTAAGAATATCGGATATTGAGTCGCCGCCGGCGAGCGCGCCCAAAATCGTGCGCACCAAAATGCGCGTGCCGCGAATGACCGGTTTGCCGTGACATATCTGTGGATTGACTTCGATAGAATTCGGCATCACAACCTCAATTTCATGATGTGAAGATTAAGCAAAGAAAAGGTAAACAACCCTCCCCAGAAAAGCAAGAGCGTTTTGTTATGGTGCATTTTATTGAAAATACTCGACAAGAATGATCTCGCTCTGTGTCAGGTCTTTCTTGTAGCTCACATAAAGCCATTTACGATCAAATGACGGCATGGGATTAAACAGATCGGGCAATATCGGCAAGAGTGCCAACTCTTCAATCCTGCCGGTTTGAAAATTATAAAGCCGAGCATGGACGTAATTGTCCTCGGTTGTTCTGCATAAGAAATAAATGCCTTCATTTTTTATCGTCCATTCACGCCAGCCGCAACCTATTGCCTGGAACAACTTTTTTTCATTATTTCCGTCGCGATCGCACTGCCAGACATAAGCGGCATCTTGTTTCGACAGATACAAAACCCGACCATCCGGCGATTCCAAAACTTGCATACCGCTGGTATGGGTCACCCGCACCGGTGTTCCGCCATTTGAGGATACCTTCCATACCTGGCTTTCCTGCTGATCCATGACGGCATAATAAATCCATGCTCCGTCACAGGACCACGTCGGGATGCTCTCATCACGCGAGTCATAGGTAATACGCATCGGCGCTCCACCATCTCGGGAAACGACAAATATATCGCTGTTGCCGTAGGGTCTGGTGTCAAAAGCGATTTTATTGCCATCAGGGCTCCATTGTGGCGAGCCGGAATGAGTTTTCAAATAGGTCAATTGCTGCTGATTATTGCCGCTGCTGTCGCACCTCCAAATCTCGAAATAGCCCGTCCGATTCGAGTTAAATGTAAAAGTTTTGCCGTCGGGTGAAATATTCAAAAAGGTT
>RPQV01000513.1 GCA_003818595.1 Calditrichota bacterium | reverse complement strand
TTCACCTTGATGATGCTGTCTTCCGCATGAAACGTACGCCCGGCCAATTTGTAAGGCTCGGAAATACGGTGAACCTCAAAAACCCCATCCATTATTTCGAATTCGCGACGGTCAACGGTGCTCACATCGCCGATCGCACCGAGAATTGTCCTCTGAATGCCGACCACCTTATGGACTTCTAGTCCAAATTCATGCAACCGAGCACTTACCTGCTCAATTTGTTCCTCGGTTGCCGTGTCCTTCATTACAATAACCACGTTTTACCTCACTGTTAAATCACAGCATTATGTTCATGATAAGAATAGCTTCCGCCACCTGTAAATCCGGCCGCCGGCGAGTCGCTGGGAAACGAAGAATCCGGCCGGCTGTCAAACCTGCTGAACGTGCTGCAGGTTTCTACAGGCATAAATGATGGATTGATAAATTTTAAAAACATCCTCATCGTTCAAAGGGCCCTTGTTACCGTCGAGCAGTCCCAGCAGCACCGCTTCTTCGCGTTCTTTGCTTTCAACGGCAATGTTATATTTGATCTTTTCATCACCGATCTTCAAGGCCAGTTTGGCTCGCTGATTAAGCAGTATCAATATCCGTTTATCTATTCGGTCAATTTGTTTGCGATAATCAAATATTTTCATGAGGACTCCATAAAAAAAAAGCCCACTGCTTAAGATTGAGTAGTGGGCGGATTAGCTTTCAATGGTTGTGACTTTGCTAATTCTGCCTTCTACCCAGCAAAAGAAAATAATTAAAGTAATAATATTTGTTAATTTGCCAATTCATTGAAGATCCGTCATCACGAGATGAATAACAGGATTGCTCCTCATTTGATGTTTTATTTGAACATGATCGAGACATCTAAACATCATATCGATAGTGCTTATTCCTATGACAACGCAAATTTACACAGCAGATAAATGATGCGCAAGTAATTTTTGTGGCGGATTGAATATTTCCAGCGTTACCACGAATTTTGGTGTTCAATCATCATGATCTGAATAGGTGACCGAATAATCGTCCGTTTCCGCGATCTCTACACTCTCGACTTTAATCGGTACACGACGCGCGATGGTTTCAAACACATGTCTTGCCAGATTTTCTGAGGTGGGACTGAGGTCGTCAAATGGAGCAACTTCATTGATGACGCGATGATCGAATGGCTCGACGCACTCATCAACTATGGATTTTAGCCTCACCAGGTCATAAACCATACCATTCTCATCGATCGTTTTGGACGCAAAGGTCACGATGACCTTCCAGTTGTGACCATGGACGCGCGCACAACCGCCGGGATAGTCCGGTAGAAAATGCGCTGCAGAAAACCGAGTTTGAATGATCAGTTTGTACATACGCTGTTCCGCTATTTAATCATTAACATTTTATGCGATTCTCATAATAAATGAAACGGCAATAACGCGCCCAATACTATTAATATCACCCCAATTCCCGCCAGCGCAAGCCACACAGGGGCTGTTTTGAACATTTCCCAAAGCGCCTTGAGAGCGTCCAAAAGTTTGGTGATGTCCTCGATAGGATTCTCTCCGCGGGTTGTTTCATGCGCAGCGGCTTTGTTCTGCTTCCTGGCCATTTCAAGGAGCGCTCCGGCGCCCGACAACAACAGAAAAAAAACACCGACCCCAATCAATACCAACCTAATGATCAATTCAACAGACATCAGAACCTCCTGGTGACTAAAAATGTCCTGGCATTCTCCATATTGCGCCGGTCGATTATTTGATGTTTGCAGCCATCAGACGCCATTATAACCGCATTAAAACTTGACGATTTTCATCGTCTGCATTATATCCTGGTGTTCCATCACGTAAAAATACAAGCCCTTTGCCACAGGCAGACTATCACGATCGAGTCCGTCCCATTGATGCCGATAGATACCCGGTAACTGACGGCCTTCATAGAGTGTCCGCACCAACTGTCCCAACACATTGTAGACGCTCACCCGGGTGAAACCTTCTGCACTCAGGCTGTAGGTGAGATCAGTGGCGGAAACAAAGGGATTGGGCGTACTGCTCATTTCCAGAACGGTCGCTTTGGCCTCATCCTCGACCTTGGTGAATGGCGCCAATTCCGAGTCCATCCATTCCATGTGTACATCGAGATATTGCTTCATATAGGCAACTTCTTTTTGAAACGTATTGCGCTTTTCGTATCCCTCCGTTTCCCGCCAAAGGAAAACACCTAAAATCGGCCAGCGCGTGAAATTACGCTGTTGCGCTTCATCGAGATAGGCAGCGACAGAGTCAACAAAAGCAAAGATATTGGCAGTTTTCAACGGACTGCTGCGATATTCGAACCATTTATTGGCAACATCCTCTTTAAAAGCTTTATCCTGCCACAGCTTGAGCCAAATCCTCGGCATGCTGCCATCATAATCCTCTATAATCCACATCTCGACAATGTCACCTTCGTTATATGTCGAATTGGAAATGGCTTGATCAAAGTCCCAAACTGGTCCGGCGCAGATTTTTCCTAACCGGTCTTTATGAAAAAAACCGCTCCAACCATAGGCGTCTGAATTCTTGGTCGCTTCCTGAACGAGCAACTCGTCAATAAAACTGGCGACGTCGATATACTGGCTATACCCACGAACCGGATCACTGAAATAGGATCTATCGACAAGCGCTTTGAGCGCATCATCCGTCTGGCGTATATAGTCCAGTTGCTGTGGCTGCACTTCATCGGGTTTAGGGTACTTCAAAACCCGCGAATTACCATTATTGCCAAAGACAACATCCGTTTCATCCGCCTGCTGAATGTCCCAAATATAGCCGCCGGTGACGGCGTCTCCGGCAATATCAGAGGTGTCCAATTTCGCGATGTTCAACCGGTTTTTATCGGGCTTTATTTTTTCGACAATCATATAAATGCCTTGATACTGGCCGTTCAGCACGAGTTCAACGTGGCGCGTCCGCGGCGCCCACCTGCCTATGGCGCGGGACATGTGATAGGCGACGGCATCACGCATGAGTGTTCGGTCTATAAACGCTGAATTCAGTATCCAGTCGTTATCTTTAGGCATCCCCAATAGCTTGACGTCGTTATTCGAGCCGTCTTCGTTGCGGGTTTCAAATGAATATGGTTTTTTTTCGAACATCTGTGAGGCGTTGCCGCGCGTTTCTATGCCGATCCAGGCATCATATTCATTGGGAGCATCGGTGAGGTGATTGCGGACGCCAGGACCATTATTGATGATTGACATCCTCGCCATGATTTTGGGCTCATTCTGAATCGATTGCCCTTGCGTATCAATTATGACAATGGGAATGTTGGAAGATTCAAACTCGAAAGGCGGGAAAAACCAATTTGGTGGTTGTTGATAGTGATGTGTTGCGTCTAGGATTCCGGCAAAAAGAAAAGGAATGGCGGACATATCAGTTGACGTCGCACTCTGATTATGCACCTGCACCGCCAGCACATTGTCGCCTTGACGCATAATTTTCAGATCTACAGGATAAGAGTCCGGCACCCCGCCCTGATAGAGGACCGCTTCGTGCGATTCCGTCGAAGGCTGATTATAGGCCGGTCTGGCGTCGCTCAATCCGGCGGAACGGGCGATTTCCTGACCATTGAGGAACGCGACAAAGGCATCGTCATAATCGATGGCGAATCTAACAGAGCCGATTTGCGGGAGATCCTTCA
>RPQV01000512.1 GCA_003818595.1 Calditrichota bacterium | reverse complement strand
CTCTCGGTGGCTGAGCGGAGTCGAAGCCCGATTTTAATGAACTTAGCCCCCTTCGACTTCGCTCAGGGTGCGGCTATTTGCTGTTTTCACACAGTCTGGGAGCATGGGAACCAGGAAAACCGGGCTTCGGCTCCGCTCAGCCACCGAAGAAACAAGCGTTTTCACACAGTCTGAGAGCGTGGTAACGAGGGAAAATTGTAGAGTCGAAGAGCCCTTGGATCACGCAAAGACGCAAAGAACGCAAAGAGGCGCAAGGGGTGTCCTCGCACGGAGCCACCAAGACACGAAGAAGAAAAATGACCAGTGATCCTCTGTGTCTCCATGTCTCTGTGCGAGGTCATCCTTTGCGTTCTTTGCGCCTTTGCGTGAACATCTTAAAATTTTCGCAACCATAACTTTATTGCCATTGCTCAATGTTCAACATTGCGCTCAAAAGACTTGCAAATTATTCTTTTGACTGCCGAAACAAAAAAGGCGTCCTTCCGAGGACGCCTTTTTTTCTGGAGGTGTATGGTGTCGATTATTTGGAGCGGTAAAATTCAATGCGTCGATTCTGGGCGCGGCCTTCGGGAGTATCATTAGGAGCGACAGGATCTTTGGGGCCATAACCGGCCGCCGTCATACGGGAAGCGGCAACGCCTTTGCTGACCAGGTATTGCATGACCGAATTGGCGCGGGCTTCTGATAATTTCTGATTCGAACTGACTCTGCCGATGTTGTCGGTATAGCCGCGAATTTCAATCTCCACTTCGGCATTGTCGACCAAACCTTCTGCGACTTTGTCGAGAATCTCCATCGATTCCGGCAACAACTCGGCACTGGCGGTCTTGAAATTGACGCCCTGGAGTACCAGCTTGGCGCCGGCGGCTTCGAGCTGAGGCATCGGTTTTTTATCCGGGCAGCCGTCTTCGTCCATGTAGCCGTTCTTGGTCTCCGCCTCGTTCGGGCATTTGTCATTGACATCGAGGATGCCATCCTTGTCGTTATCCGGATCCGGCACGCCGTCACTGTCTTCAAAACCGTCTTTGTCCTCTGCCTGAAGCGGGGCTTTGTCATTCACGTCAAGCACACCGTCATTGTCATTATCCAAATCAGGTACGCCGTCTTCATCCTGGAAACCATCTTTGTCTTCAGGCTGGAGCGGAGCTTTGTCATTGGCGTCGAGAATGCCGTCGTTGTCATTATCCGGTTCCGGCGCGCCGTCCGCGTCCTGAAATCCATCAAAATCTTCAGGATTCAACGGCTCGGCATCGACTTTGTCGAGGATGCCGTCTTTATCTTTGTCGCGATTCTGGCCGAAATAATAGCCAAGGCTGAAACGCGCTTCGCCGACGTTGCGGTTGACATCATAAGCATTGCCGACATTGTCTTCTTTCAGCGTCGGCAGGGTGAGACCGCGCAGGAGGAAATCGAGTCCGAGTGACTGGGTCAGGAAGAACTCAAAGCCGATACCGCTGGAAAGCGAAAGATCGACTTGTTGGCCGTAAACACTCTTGTCAGCGGCATTTTCATTCTGCAGATCCCAAATAAAAGCACCGATGCCGAAAATGACATACGGCTTGATGCGGGAATCCGCATACGGAGTGGCTCGAAGTGTAAGATTGATGGGATAAATCATCGTTTCAAAAGGCGAGTTGCTGTCCGCTTTAAAGGTAGAGCCTTCTTCAACAGGTTGGTAGCTTCCCAAGCCCCCATCAAGTCCAACGAGGAGATAGGGGTTTGGACCATACTTTAAATTGATGCCGAACATGCTGCCCATTGCGGCTTTGTCGACATTGCCGGCCCATGGTTTCACAGCGCTGATTGAAAGGCCTATTCCCTTTGCCTGATCCCACGTGGCAGCTGAAACAGTGGAAGCAAGGGTGATCAGTAAAAACAGGACAAACATCGTTCTTTTCATGGTTCCTCCAATTTGATTGTTTTATGATAATGTTGTATGTATAACAAAAAACTGTGCCGGCTTTATTTCGTAAGACGCTGCTAAATGTCGTTGAAAATTAAGGAGATAGAGAAAGGGGGGAGTCCTTGATTAAAATGATGCTGTTCCGATTGGTGAAATCACAAAATAGTGTTGTTCAATTGACCAAATTGATTGATTTCATCTGACAGTGCGCGCACTTTGAGCGCGTCCGTCATACCGTCTGTCAGCACGGCAGAATAAGCATGGATGGAGATGGACGCGCTCACCGATCCAATCTGGTCGAGCACGGAGCGGACGTTCGCGTGGTTGATGCCGCCGCCGATGACGATCTCGACTTTCCCGGCAGCCGCTACGCAGATTTTCTGCAACTGCTCGATGCCCTGCATCGCCGAGGAATCTGATCCCCACGGCGTACCGCTGGTCAATATCCTTTGAATGCCCCATTCGGAGAGAATGGCGACGGCGTCAACCGGCTTTTCCAAGGCATCAAAAGCGCGATGAAAGGTGACGGCCAGTTCATGGCGCTGCGCAGCAGCGCTCAAGCGCTCAAATGCCGGCAGGTCGAGTTTTCCTCCCTTGACAGCGCCGACGACCACGCCGTCTGCGCCTACCGATGCCGCGGCCTCGATGTCGCGGCACATGGTTTCGATCTCCTGTTTTGTATAAGCAAAGTCGCCCGTTCGTGGGCGAATCATGACCAGGAGACCGGGGCGACCAAAAACCTGCCGCGCTGCCTGAATATGCTCAACCGGCGGGGTGAGTCCCTGCAAAGCCATGTGACTGCACAATTCGATCCGCTCAGCGCCGCCGATAAACGCGGCCTGGACTGAATCATGAACAGCGATCAGGTTTGAACTATTTATACAAATTTCGAGCGGGATCCGTCGCGTGGCAGCCATAAATTATCCGATTCAGACATTTCGATACGTATTCAGGTAGACTTTTTGGCGGAGAGACGCTCGATGACTAATTTCCATACTCTGGTTTTATTCACTTCCGCGTCGTCGAGTGACCATCCTGCGTCGCCCGAGTAGTGCTTCAGGATGTATCGCAGAGCCTCTTTCTTGTCCGCGTCGGAGATGAGTTCCTCCACCACGCCAAAGCCGATGACGCTTTCGTAGGTGAACGACCAGTTGCAGCCGCGATTGAAACTTTTTCGCAGCTGCACATCCGCTTCCACCTCAAAGCAGACGTGAGGATTGGCGGTCATCATATCGATTTTTAATCCCTCGAGCGCGGTGTGAAAATAGATCGCTCGGCCGTCGTAGCCGAATGACAGGGGGACAACGTAGGGCTGGTTGTTGACCGCCATCGCGAGGCGGCAAATTTGGGCTTTATGGATTATTTCATCTGCCTGTGAACGATCCATGATTTCTTTGTCTTTTCTTCGCATAAAAAAGCATACCTGTTCATCGTAGATCACAAATCAATGATTATTCTCCCGGGCATTGCGCCGCAATTCGTTCACTCACCTTGCCGCGAAAGTTCTTGTCAAAATGGGCTTTGAATTTGGCTGCTAATTTCTTGGCCTGTTCGAGGAACGCCGCCTTATCCGCCCAGGTATTAATGGGCATCAGTAAATCGGACGGGACATTGGGACAACTGGTCGGCACCAGCACTTTGAAGATGGGATCGGCCTGGTAGCTGACGTTTTTAAGGCTGCCGTTCAAGGCTGCCCGGACCATGGCGCGGGTGAGATTGATGTCCATGCGCCTGCCGACGCCGCAGCCTCCGCCG
>RPQV01000511.1 GCA_003818595.1 Calditrichota bacterium | reverse complement strand
GCGCACGATAAGCTCCAAGCTCATAGATTCTTCATAAAGTAATTTATTGGTGCAACGGCTAAAGATCAAGTTAAAAATTTTTACCCCCATTACAGCCATATTATTATATTTTTTTCTCACAAATGAAATAGATACCATCATTTCACTGTTATTAACTGCACCGCATTTTTCGTATTCGACGGTACATTTTACGAGGTTTTTCGATCAGGAAAAATCTCATCGTAATTCAAACAGGCATCAACACATTCATTCAATGGAGGACATAATTATGCGAAAAACAGTTGTGCTTTTTACCATGATGCTGTTCATCTTTGCAGCATACGGGAAATCGCAGGTCAATCTGGGATTCAATGGTATCGGCGGAAAATTGGGATTCATCTTGCCCGAAGATCCAATCGATAACACATTAGGCTTTGGTGCGGTGGCGGATTTGGGTAAAATTTCTGTCGTGAACGTGTACGGTTATTTGGATTTTTGGTCAAAAAAATATGACGAAGGATCCTACTGGGAGTGGAGCTGGAGTGTTTTCTCAATCGCGGCTATTGGCAAGTATTACTTCGAAACCAACAGTGCCTTCAAACCATATGCAGGCGCCGGTCTTGGATTTGATATTTCTCGATGGAAAAGTGAATACTCCGGCCCGGATTATGGTGGTTATTTGAATGACCTCGATACCTCAGACAGTGAACTCGATCTGGCGATTCATCTCCTCGGAGGAGCTTCTTATGAGATATCTCCAACTCTGGATGGATTTGCAGAAGTGAAATATACCGTTGGCGGCATTGATTACCTGGGAATTTATGCCGGTGTACTTTATAAACTGAAATAGTTTGAAGGCGTCGAACGAACAATCAGGACGTTCGACGCCGATTCCCTTCTTTGGTTGTCCTCATCATCAGGATGGATAAGAACACAGATTCCTCAGCAATATAGATGATTCCATAGAAATGCCGTGTAATCTGCTGGTGAGGTTTTTTTCAATACAATCCCGCAGTTGAAACCTTATCCGCACAATCGCGTCTAAATCTTCATTAAATTTTGAGGTCTTATGAAGATATATATTTTAGTATGGACTGCGATACTTTATAGCGCCAGTCTTTCTTCTCTTCCTGCTCAAGACAGCAAAGATTCATTATGGGGACGAGCTGTGGAAATTTTTTCACAAAATGATGATTGGGTTCCGGGATTGATTAATGGACGATTCGAACTTTTAAACAGTCAAGGCGATGTCACCGATCTAACGCTCAGTCAGACAAAACTCGTTCTGAATCAGGCAAATCAGGTTGAATCACAGATCATCCAGGTGATTCATAATGGTCAGGATGTAACAGCAAAATCAGCAGCAGAAAATTCATCAGAGGAGGATGGAGAAAAGCAGGAATTTTCATTTGAAGAATCTCCTTTTAATCCGGAGATTCAGGACCGCGTTTCGGTCAGGCTGACGGATGAACGGATTGTGATTGATGGAAAACCATGCGTCATCTATGAATATTCTCTCTTGATCTCGGATCAAACTCGATCCGGCAAAATCTGGCTGGACACTTTGAGCGGCGTACCAGTTCAAAATGAATTTACTCAGGAGCCATTACCCAAACATGTAAAAAAACTGATCAATCGCATTTTTTACCGCTGCAATGCTGATGGCTCATTTTATGTTGACAAAATATCATTTGAGGGGAGCGGCGGATTTCTTTTAATTAAAAAGAATTTTAGAGGTGAAATGATCTTTTCAAATTACTGGCGCTGGGACAGAAACAGCAGCAAAAGCAACAATCCGCAATAAAATCAATTAATTGTGTTGATCATTCCTCAAGTATTATCGGATATCGAATGACTGATCCCAAAAGTTTTTATCGAGAACTTGACGCACTCCTGGCGACGATTCGTATCGAACGTTCGCAAGGCAATTTGTTGATCACCGTGATTTCTCTCATCGAGAGATCTTTCGGTGATCGGCTGCATATTGGGGGCGGGAGATTGTATGAATTGCGCGGTGGTGAGTTTATCCTGATCCATCCCGAGCTACCTTCTTCACTCTTAGCAACTCAAATTTCCCGGGAAAATCAGGCGATCCGACTGGCGGCAAAACATCGCAGTTATATTTACGATCAACCGGATCTGAATCGACCGTTTTATTCCGCCGATTTTTCAGCCATTCCCAATACCACCGCCGTCTGGATACACAATCAAGGCCGGCATTGGCTCATGGTCTTTGAACTCCTGCCGGGCTGGGAACGCGAAGAAATCAGTCTGCTTTTAAATTCCGTTCGCTTGTCCTTGAATTATCGCCTCTTTGCCGATATAATCGGCAGCAGTCTGGAACAGGCAGCAGAAATTCATAAAAGTCTCTTCCCCGGCAATCCGATCAAAATTCCAGGCTATGAAATTCATGCCATCTCGAAATCGGCCGAGATGATCGGCGGCGACTTTTTTGACTATTATGACAACGAGGATGGAACCTTTGGATTAAGCATCGGGGACGCCAGCGGACACGGAATTCCGGCGGCGTTATTGGTGCGCGACGTGGTCATCGGCTTGCGCATGGGACTCGCACTCGATTTACGCCTGGTGCATACGCTGAAAAAACTCAACGCCGTCATTCAGCGCAGCACCTACTCGACCTGCTTCGTCTCGCTCTTTGTCGGAGAATTGGAAAATGACGGCCATCTGTTTTATACCAATGCCGGACATCCCGGACCAATCCTGGTCACTTCTAACTCGGCTGTCACCCTTGATGCAACGGGTATTGCGCTGGGGTTTTTCCCGGAATTAAAAGTGGCGCGTTCGCACGTTCATATCCCACCCGACGGCGTTTTGGTCATGTATACCGATGGAATCATCGAACGAGAATCCGCACCAGAAATACAGTTCGGCGTTGATTCTCTCAAACAGCTGGTGATCAAAAATCGTCGTGCCTCGGCTCAGGAACTTTGCCAAACAATCATCCAACAGGTGCATGAATATGGTCAGAAATCATCCTGGCAGGATGATGCCACGGTCGTCGTGATTAAACGAATGCCGTTTTAATGGATATCGAATATCGTGATTTCCGGTCGGCTGCAAAACCGCAACGGCGCCAGAACAACACCAATGCCGCGATTGACATACAAGCGGGTATCCTCAAAACGAAACAGGCCGCGGGTATATTGCCGACCAATATCCAACGGATTGTACACCGGACCCCAAAACGGCAAATAAAGTTGACCGCCGTGGGTATGACCACTCAACTGCAGATCAATGCCGGCAGCAGCCGATGAACGAATGACATCCGGTGAATGCGCCAACAATATAGAGACTGCTGAATCGGGAATCTGCCGCATCATCCAGGGAATGGCTTGTTGTTCATAATTAAAATCAACCCATCCAAAGGGGTCCTGGTGAATGGGAGTAGCCTCAAAATCCTCAACCAAAAGCGTATCCCCTTGTTCAGAGCGTACCAATAAATCATCAAATTGATGCGCGCCCAAGCCGGCGCTCCACACCCCGACGCTGCCGCAGCGAAAAGTGGCCAGGGTATCCCGTGCATCCGCCTGCCACTCGACAGGTTCAGGGTCTGAAACCGGCCAGATACGGGCTTTCATACGAGTTGCTGAGGCCTCATTATGCACCTGCACCCTAAAATGATGCCAAATATTCGTCGGTAAATCAAACGGAATTGTTTTTACTCCG
>RPQV01000510.1 GCA_003818595.1 Calditrichota bacterium | reverse complement strand
TATTCACGGACTGGCATCGGCGCCGCAGAGCGTGGATCTCTTCCGCACGCGTTGGGAAAAGATTGAGGAGTATTTGACGAAATTGATCCGTCTTTACGGCAGGCAACAGGCGCGCGGGATTCTCCTGTTTCAACTGTGGCTGAGCGAGGAGATCAGTCTCATAAAAATGCCTGCGTCCTATTTGGCAGATTATCGCCGTCTTGAAGGCGACGGCGTTCGCTGCTTTGAGCAGGACCAGGCTGTCCGTCTGCATCATTTCTGTCTCTGCTTTCTCCTTGCGGAACAGGCCGTTGGTGAAGAAGTATTTTTTTGGCGGGAAAAAATGAAACAATATGATCGCGCGTGGTATGAAAAGTATATGATGAAACGCAGACAAAAATTTCTTGGATTATGATCGAAGAATAAACAATTTATGAAAAAGTTGACCTTGACTCTTTATCTCATCGGCGGAACCCTGGCGGTTTTCCTGGGTATTATCGGCATGTTCCTTCCCATCCTGCCGACAACGCCGTTTCTGCTGCTGGCGGCATTTTGTTATGCGCGCAGTTCCAAACGGTTTTATGACGGACTGCTCAACAATCGCTGGTTCGGTGAATACATCAGGAATTATCGCGAAGGTAAAGGAATTCCCCTCCGACAAAAGGTGCTGACACTGCTGCTGTTGTGGCTGACCATCGGCAACACCATCTTGTTTTTGGCGCCGCAGCTGTGGATCAGGATACTTTTACTGTTGATCGCAAGCGGGGTCACGATTCACCTGGTTCGAATGAAAACATTTAGACCCAAGGTGTAATCTACAGTCGTTCATTAGGCAATAAGAAACTCCTCTGCGTCTTCATGCCTCCGTACGAGGTCACCCTTTGCGATCTCTGCGTGAGTCTGGTGACTTTGCATCTTCCGCTCTTGAATGGAGTTACAGTGCGGCCCCCCTATTTTAACATCCATCAAGGATGTTCAGCAGCAACGTTTAAATCAATCGGTTTGATTCGGTATGAGAACCGATAAAAACGATCGGACAATTGATACTCCGGATGAGTTCGCGGATTCCAACTATCATCGCCGCCCAATCCAGCCTGACGATAATCGATATTCAGCGTTGTATAGGGCGCATCGACGATGTCAGTGATATGTTTACCCGCAGTCAGGTTCTGCAGTGTATAAAAGGTGGTGCTGAATTCAAATAGCGGCTCGCCGGTCACCTGAAGTCCGATCTTTTCCTGATTGGTCACTGTCAGCCAGGAGACATCACAGCGGTTGCCATTCTCCTGCGGTTTTACATACGGGAAATAAAGATCCTTCACGGATTGAGAGTAAACACCCAATCGGGCGCTCTCTTTGCGGTCGCAGTAATTTTCATGAGGCCCCCTCCCTATCCACTGCACCTGATCGAATTCCTTTTTCAGCAGCCACTCACTGCCGACCCTCGGCACAGTCTTAATCGCTTCAGGAATTTGCAGCGCATATTCGACGTCGATCTCACCATTGCCGTTAATGGTATAATGAGCGGTGACAGGAATATCGCCTGACTTGGCTGTCAGTGAACCTTTGACTTTAAGTTGACTCGACTCCCGGCCTGGAACCAATTGTACATTCTGCACCATCCATTTGAGTCGATCGAGTCCATTTCGTCTCCATTGGGTGCCAAAGCTGGCGTTACCTCCGCCATCGTCGTTATCCGTTGGCGCGCGCCAGAGATTCACCACAGCGCCTCGTTCGAGCAGTTCTTTGCCTTTTAAATTCAGCGAAGTAAAAACTCCGCTCTCTTTATCAAAAGCAGCCTGCCATTGCTCGCCGGAGAATTGTATCTGATTTCTGACCTGTTTCGTCGTCAACGGTTGGACGTTGGGCCGTTTTTGATCGCATCTTTCTTTATGGGGAAACACAAACTGCTCGCCGGCAATCTGAAAGCCTTTATCAGCCCAAAGAGCATTCTCGCCGAGCACAAGATCGAGATTGAGGACATAGACCCGCCCGGGTTCCAGCGCTTCGCGCATGCCACCCAAATTGAACAGCCGGCTCTCGTGAGGAGGGATAGCGAGCCTCGGTACAACACCTGACTTGATCACCTGACCAGGCGTTTCGAGCGACCATTTCAGTTCAGCAAATTGCAGATTTTGAAAATCATACCTATTTTCAACCGCGATCACACCGGCATATAAATCAATGGCTTTGAATTTGACATATTGAAACACCTTTTTGACTTCCTCAATGCCGGGTTGCGGTGTGCGATCCGGATTGACGATGCCGTTGCAGCAAAAATTGAGGTCATTCGGTTTGTCGCCATAATCTCCGCCATAGGCGAAAAATCGCCGACCATCAGCCGTCTTTTTGTACAGACCTTGATCGACAAAATCCCATATAAAAGCGCCCTGCATCCGCGGATGGGATTCGAATAAATCCCAATATTTGCGCAGATTACCTGTGCTGTTGCCCATACTATGCGCGTATTCACAGATGATCATCGGTCTGGTTGTATCTTCTTCAATGAGACGAATCAATTGACCCAGAGTGGGATACATGGTGGAGATGACATCATATTTGGACAGGGCATCGATATAGGCTGGTGTGCGGCTTTCATAGTGAATCGGTCGGGTCGAATCGATCTTTTTCATTTCCGCATACATGGTGTCAAAATGTTTGCCGAAACCGGTTTCATTTCCCATTGACCACATGATGACGGACGGGTAGTTTTTATCGCGCTGCACCAGGTTGGTTCCGCGGGTGACGAACGCCTGCTCCCATTCCGGCTTTTCGTCGAGATATATTCGGCGGACAGCCCAGAGTTCATGACTCTCCACATTGGCTTCATCAATCAGGTAAATACCATACTGATCACATAATTCATACCAACGCGGCTGATTGGGATAGTGAGAGGTTCGTACAGCATTGATGTTGTTTCTCTTCATGATCGTGAGGTCGCGAATCATGGTCGCTTCCGTTATCGCCTGTCCACGATCCGGCTGCATCTCATGGCGATTGACGCCTTTGAAATAGACTGCTTTGCCGTTGACCAGAATCTGGCCGTTTTTCTGTTCAACCTCGCGAAATCCGATTTTCAAGCCGGTCGCTTCCAAAACCTGATTATTGTTATCTTTTAGACTGACCATCAGATCATAGAGATTCGGCACTTCGGCACTCCACAGACGGGGCGAGGACACAGCTCGATGAAATTTGACAATCGTTTTCTGCTGCGGCGGCAGTTGCGGAATCTTGATTGACTCGGCCGCAAGCCCCTGAATAGTCAAGCTCAGCTGATGGTTTACCACAGCCTGATTAGTTTGATTGCAGACTTTAAACGCAATTTCCAGCTCGGCGTCTTGATAATTCTCGTCCAAGTTTGTCGTGACGGTTAAATCGCTCAAATAAACATTCGGTCGAGCAACAAGGTAAACATCGCGATAGATGCCGCTGAGCCGCCAGAAATCCTGATCTTCAAGATAACTGCCATCTGAATGACGGATCACCTTCACCGCCAGCAGATTTTCACCAGGCTGCAGAAAAGGTGTAATGTTGAATTCAGAAGGCAACATACTATCTTCGCTGTAACCGGTAAATTGGCCATTGACCCAGAGATAAAAAGCTGATTGAACACCGTCAAAATGAAGGAACACTTGCTTCCCCTTCCAGGAATCCGGAATGGTGAATGAACGACGATACAAGCCTGTCTCATTG
>RPQV01000509.1 GCA_003818595.1 Calditrichota bacterium | reverse complement strand
ATTCTTCCACCGGGAGATTAAAAATTTCAGAAACCTTGATTTTAAAGCGCTCGGTCGGTTCAATCCGGCCGTTCTCAACCATCGAGAGATAAGTCGAGCTGCAGCCCAGCAGAATCGCAAGTTCATATTGTTTGATTCCGCTTTCCCACCTTTTAATTTTAAGAAAATTGCGCATTTTTAAGCTCCTTCAATCTATTGTTTATGAGTGAACTTGATCTTTTTCAGTCATCAATCGCCTGGGCGCCTGATCACGATTTGAAAGTTGTCGGGGATCTGCCTCGGAAATCACCGCCAAAATATTCAGTCCGGTTGATCCCATGGCATCCTCCACGGTATAAATGGAATGGTCAAAGTATTCAATAAACAGTGCGATACCGACAGAGAAAAATGAACCCAACACCAATGCCACGGCAGCGTACAATTTTTTATTCGGTTTGGCTGGTTTGCGCGGGACCTCAGCGTCTTCCAAAATGCGGGCCTGTACCAGATACTCCTTTTTATTCGCGGCCAGCTGCGCTTCCTCTCGTTGACGCAGCAACATCGAGAGCACAACCCGCAGATCTTCAATACCAATCGTTCGCTTGCCAAGTTCATATTCTTTGCGGGAGAAATCAGTGATTTGAGCCGCCAGATTATTCATGCGCTGAGCGAGTTGGTTTTCCTGCAGGACGAGCATGCGCACATCGGTCTCTTCGCCCTCGATCAGAATCTGAACCTCGCGGGAAATCGATTCCCGAGCCGCTTTGATATCAGAATTCAGTGCGATCATGTCAGGATGTTTGTCCGTATATTTCAGTTTAAGTCCGTTTTGTCTGCTCTCAAGTTGGGTCAATCTTTCCCGCAATTGATTGAGATGCTCCATTTTGCTCAGGCTGTTGCTGCTCTCCATGGCCGCGACGACCACTTCGTTCCCTGAGCGCAGCCGTTCACGCAGCACGTTGAGCCTGCTCTCCTTGGTGATGCGGTCGGTACGCACACGCGTCAATTCCCGATCATAGTCCGCCAGATTGCTCACCAGAATATCCGATTGCCGCGCCGGCGAGAGAACATTTTCCGTTTCCTTGTATAATAAGCTGTTCGATTCGAGATTATCAAGGCGCCCGCGAATATCGCTGATCTGTTTGTCAAAATATTCCAAGGCTTTATCGTCTCTTGAAAAACGAGGACGCTGAGCAATATATTGTTGGATGATGCCGTTGACCACATTGGCCGCCAGCTGTGCATTTTTGCCCTCATAGCTGATGGAAACGACGTTGGTCTCTTTTTCCCGTTCGATCTCAAGAGCATTTAAAATCTGCTCAACCGCGAGGCGCTGGAGCTGTTCGGCATTCAATAATCCATCGGCATTATCGACAAAGGATTCGGGCTTTAGTTCAGCGACAATGGGTTCGATAATCGAACGGGTGGCGATGATGGTCATTTCAGTGCCAATCAGGTCGTAATTCGATTTGCTGACACCCAAATTCACCAACTTTTGCCATTCGTCTTCATAATTGACCATCACTTTTGCCGTCGATTTGTAGACCGGGGGCAGCAAAAAGGCAGCGCCCATGACTGATGCGATGATGACCACAAACAGCACCAGAATCAGCACGAATCTTCTTGATAGAATCGCCATAAAGCTAAAAGGCGACAATGGTTGATCAATATATTGGTAGGGAATCATTCCTCATTCCTGTCTTTATTTGGATTTTATCAGGCTTTTATAATAAAGGCTTCGAGTATAGATGTCCAACGGCGGAGTAATGATGCGGTAAACTTGAGAAATCCAGGCATCGACATCCGCAATAATGGTTTTGGGAATATAGATGAGGTCGTAAGCCTCAATCGGCAGATCGTTGCCCAACATGACATCCACTTTTGCCGGCGTTAAATCGAGACGCTCTGCGGTGAGATTATGCTGTTCACCTCTGCGGACGAGCAGGACGCTGTTCAACTTGGCGCTGTTTAAAGGCCCGCCGGCGGCTGCAATGGCGCGCAACACCGACATCCCGCGGACCACATTATAACTTCCCGGCTGTTGCACTTCGCCCATCACATAAACCTGTTGGCCGCCGAACTGTCGAACAAAAACGGTTACATCCGGATTGACCAGTATTTCCCGATACGCGTTAGTGATCACGGCATCAAGTTGCTGAACGCTCATTCCCACAACGTGAACATCATCCACACGCTGCAGACTGATCTTGCCATCGGGACGCACGGTGACGGCTTCATTATATTCGCTGTTATTGAAAAATTTGACTTCAAGCTCATCTCCATAGCCCAGGAGGTAGCCTCGCTCAGCAGTGAGAGTTCGGGGCGCGGCGACTGGAGAGGCCAGGTCTGTCGCCTCTGGGCGAACAACCTTTTCTTTCACCTGAAGGTGGGGATTGATGGCGCAGGAAGTCAATGCAAGGAACATTGTCATCGCCAGGCTTGTCCATTCTTTCATTTTCATTCGATCCTCATCACTGCAAAAAAAAAATTATTTAGTAAAAATCTTCAAAAAATGGGTTAACGGTATTACCACCGTTAACCCAATCGACCTTATTACTTGGTCAGTGCCATTTTTTTGGTGGAACTGAATTCATTTGCCTTGACGGTGTAGAAATAGAGTCCGCTGGGAACTTTGAATCCGTTATTGTCCAAACCATTCCATTCAACCGCATATAATCCTGCCGCTTTCTGCTCGTTGACCAACTCTCTGACGACTTGACCGCGGAGATTAAAGATGCTCAATTCCACGCGTGCCGATTCTTTCAGGCTGAAAGTGATGGTGGTGGAGGGGTTAAACGGATTGGGATAATTCTGCTCCAAAGCGTAATATTGCGGTGCAGCGATGGTCTCAACCCTTTTGGGTCCGTAAAAGCGCATTGAACCGTCTGTGGAGACATCGGACAACCAGTAGTACCAAATCTGGCCTTCTTTTTCCACATTCTCTTCCCACGAATAATCATGACGCGTTTCAGAATTCACGGCGCCTTTGATCATTTCTTTGTTGGCGCGAATCTTTTGACCATTGGTTGTTTCGCTTCTGTAGATATGGAATCCAAGATTTTCCGATTCAGACTGGGTCGTCCAGGCGATCACAATTCGTCCTGCGATGCTGCTGACGCTAAAGCTCGACAATTCGACCGGATTCGTTTCACCATTCAAATAATGATCAGCGTTGATTTGCTGAAAATCGTAGGATTCGAATTCGTCGCCGGTGGCGATCTCATAGAGTTCAGAATCGCCATAGCTGTCGGTTTCCGGGTTGGTCAATACCGATTTGTCAAAGACGCGTACGTACATCAAGCGTCCCGGTGCAATGTCCGAATGACTGAACAGCTTGTCGAATCTGCCTTGGGCGAAACCGGACAGATAACCATTGCCGATTGTGGTTTCGCGAATGAACTGGTCATCTCCAGTCGGGGCGCCCAAATCCAGCAATGCATTATCGGCATTGGGCGGATTAATCAGGCCGTCAGGTCCGGCCCAAATCAGATGAACAATGCATCCTTCAACCAGTGCATCTTTGGTCAGGTTTGAATATGCACCGGCCGTACAACTGGCATTCAGATCACCGGCAGAAACAGCGGCACTCATCAGGAGCGCCAACACGAAAACACCTAAAAGAATACCATTCGATTTCATTTTATCCTCCTTATTCCCTTAATTCTTAAAAGCCGGATTTGGATAGCTCCACGTCT
>RPQV01000508.1 GCA_003818595.1 Calditrichota bacterium | reverse complement strand
CCTTACCGGACTGATCGACGATCACCCGCAACACTTGCGGAGGTAAAAAGCGATTGACCGGCAAGGATTTAGGCGCGATACATTCCAAAACAAAAACCGTTTCCAGCAGGATATCGGTTGAATGCTCCTTATCCGGCCAGACAACCACGGTGCAGTTTCCATTATCTGATCCCAGAACAAGTTCCAAAACACCGATGACCATGGGATGATCCCAGGTTAAAAATTCATAATCCTCATGGATAATTGCCACCCGGCGATCAAACGTGACGATAAACTCCTCTTGCTTCATCAGCGGCAACGGGAAATGGGGATCTGTCAGTGCCACGGTATCGAGTTGAAAGGTGCGCTCGCTGAGAGGCTGCCAATTGATGCCATAGTGATCAAAGACATCCAACATGAACTTTTGCAGACCTGCTTTCGCTTCAGCGGTCTGTATCGACCTGAGCAGACGCGAGGCTGTTTCCTGATGAAAAGAGTTGATCTGCAGCAGACGATCTTTGCCCTTTTCCAGGCTCTCCTCGATTTCAGCGCGTATTTCGCGGGTTGACTGCAGCAAAGTTGAGAGTCTGACTTGACGATTCTCTCCGCGAGTGCACGCTAACACCTGCTCACCCAGTTGTCGATATATTTCAAATGCACCGGGCACATTTTGCCTAAACGCATCCAGTCCTTCATGGTACCACCGGACAAGCACCTCATATTCGCTGTTGACGAGAAAAGGCACATGAATAGTGATATCACCCTTCTGTCCGATGCGATCCAATCGGCCGATTCGCTGTTCAAGCAGCTCGGGATTGAGCGGCAGATCATAAAGCACCAGATGCTGGGCAAACTGAAAATTACGGCCTTCGCTGCCGATTTCCGAACAGAGAAGAATTTGCGCACCGCCTGATTGGGCAAACCAGGCTGCGAAACGATCGCGCTGGATGAGCGTCTGGTTCTCATGAAACAGGGCGATTTCGATCTTGATCCGTTTGCGCAGCGCAGCGGCGATCGCCTGCACTTTGAGAAGAGAGGAACAGAGGAGCAGCACCTTTTGGCGAGAACGCAGGAATTCAACGAGCCAAAGGAGCCGTGGATCATCATCATAATGATACAGAGTGGAAGCATGTTGATCAGTCGATGTGTTGAAAAATTCATGCTTCATTTTCGTCAGCGATAAATCATCACCCGTCAATGCCACAATGTCAACCTGTCGTTGGGGAAAACCGCCCAAAGCAGCCCGAGTATTGCGGAATACAGACCGGCCCGCGCCAAAACGATCGACCAATTCCTGGACGATTAGTCGCCGCCGATTCTCATCCCAATCGGACACACCATCCCATTGCTCCTGGCCGGACGCAAACTGATGAGGTAAGCTGCTGATCAGCAAGTTTGTGTCGTCAATGTTCAAGGGACTGTCAGCGACCAGTTTTTCGACCAGTGCCGAAATTCGTAGATATTGATCTTCTTCCTGTTCAAAGAGCTCAAAATTGTGATATCGGGATGGGTCCAGCAGCTGCAACCGAGCAAAGTGATGGCGTCGGCCCAGTTGCTCCGGAGTCGCCGTTAACAGGAGCAGACCTGCTGAAGCCCGGCACAAAGCACGAACCAGATCGTACTCAGGGCTGCCTTCTAAAAGGTGATGAGCTTCGTCGATGATGAGCAGGTCCCATCCCGCTGCCACAGCCGCCTGATGCCATTTATCTTGCTCGATCAGAAATTCAATGCTGCAGATACCCAGTTGTGTCTCACAAAAGGGATTGAGAGTCGATTCCTTTTCGGTGATCTGGCGGCAAAAATCATCATCAAAAATTTGAAAAAACAGATTGAAACGGCGGAATAGTTCAATGAACCATTGGTGGATCAACGCCGAAGGAACCAGAATTAATACCCGTGTGATACGCTCGGAAAGGATCAACCGATGAATGATCAGGCAAGCCTCGATGGTCTTGCCCAGGCCGGTTTCATCAGACAGGAGCACTCGGGGGAGATGAAGCGATGTCGTTGCATGCGCGACATAGAGCTGATGCGGAAGAAGATCGATCCGCCCTCCTAAAAAACCACGAGCATCGGATTTGACCGCCTCTTGCCGCAGCATTAAGGAGCGATAGCGCAGAATGAATTCCTGCTGGTCATCGAGTGAACCGCTGAGCAAACGCCGCTGCGGAGTGCTGTAACTCGCGTGCGTACTCACCTCGTTCTCCGGGAAATCCCCTTCAGCGGCATGATAATAATAGAGGTTGTTTTGGAGAGCGACAGATATGACTTTAAATCTTTTTCCGGCGTGGGTTTGCAGCATATCTCCCTGCTGGAATTCAACACGCTGTAGAGGTGCTGTTGCTCTCGCATACAAGCGGCTGCAGGCAGCAGATGGAAAGTAGATTTCGACGCTGCGTTTTTCGATCCGCTGAACGATGCCCAAACCCAATTCGGGTTCCATTTGGCTCATCCAGAGTTGACCAGGCGAAAATTCGGTATGAAATGCTGAATCTATGTTCACGAGTACTTTACTATTTATTATGGTTTAGGACAAATCTGTTCGAGGCCAGGATGTCATCAATTCCACGCAAAGACGCAAAGATCGCAAAGAAATAAATTACCGCTATAAAAACAGGTGATCAGGCAAAGATACTTTAACCTACGATTTGTATTTATAACCGATACGGTGGTAAGGATTGACGACGGTCGAGGCGATGTCTTTCAAATGAGCGTCAATTCTTTTGAAAAAACGCAGAATGAGAATAAGCACCAAAATATCCTTTTTCACCGATTTTGATTTTTCATCAGTGAGAATTTCAGAAATGATGCCGTCGCACTTGATGGAGATTTCTTTATATTGGTCGAGGATATTAATCGCTACGGCCTCGTCTTCTTCAATAAATGCCTTGAGTGTCGCCTTGAAAAACTCATCTGTCAGTTTCCAGGTGGAGAGCAATAATTCATGCCATTCGCCAAAATCCCATTTTTTCGGCATCCATTCCATGATTTCGGCGATATTCTTGCAGCGATCACCGATACGCTCGGACGAATCGATGACAGATAACAGCACCAATGAAAAAAACAGGTCTTTTGCTCCCGAGAGCGACAGATGCTCGTAGACTTGACGCCGCACCTCCCGATGCAGTTGATTAATCTCCTTGTCCATGAGCATTACTTTTACCAGATCCTCCTTGGGCGTTTCTCCAATCAAAGACTCGGTCACTTTCAGGAACATGGTGTGTCCCATTTCCAACATGCGAATCGCATTGTTGTTGGCGATCGCCACCAGACCTTCGTCAGCATCGGCAGATTTGTGAAACAAGGGCATTTTTTAATCCTCCACTGGAAATTGACAGAGCAAACAACTTTGATCTGTCTGCTGTACTTTATTTAATCGCTGATCTCAGCACACAGACTGCATGAAACGTTGATCTCTCCACGCTGCCAATCGTCATCTAAGTATAAAAAATAAAATAGGAATGACATAAATGGTCAAAAAGCAGCCAATGACAATCCATACATTGCGATTGGCCTTACCGATATATTCTCCAATTCTGGAGGCCAAGGTTATCGGCACAATCCGCAACGGGTAAAAGATACAGATGCCGAAGGTATTAAACAACGTATGGCAAAAGGCCGTGGTGACGGCGATGCTGTTTCCTGTTGCCAAGGCCGCAATGATGGCGGTGAACGTTGTGCCGATATTGGCGCCCAGTG
>RPQV01000507.1 GCA_003818595.1 Calditrichota bacterium | reverse complement strand
TGGCAATTGCTCATGGGCATAGTCGGCGTCGGAGTACTCTGCGTCATGGGAATTCAGATGTTTATAAAAAAACCTCGTCCACGCGCGTCCCTGCCAAGCGGCAGCATTCAAAACATACATCACTACGTCACTTTTTTCTTTAAAGGGTTTTTGGTCAACTTGACCAATCCCACAATTATTTTCTATTGGCTGACGCTCACCGGCGTTACCATCAGCACCTATGGATTTATGACCGATGATTATTATCTCTTTTTTACAGTGCTGTTCGTCGTATCTATTTTGCTGGATTTGACCAAAGTTTTCGCGATCAGCCATTACCGTTCCTATTTACGCTTTAACCTCATCCACATGTTGAATCGGTTTCTTGGATGCGTGCTCGTGGTAATTGGTCTTTTTTTCTGTGTACGGTCGATGATTCTATCTTGAGTATCTCGTGATGCTGCCGCAGAGTCTGATGATTTTTACCCCCTGAACCTGCATCCTGACCACATGCAGGTTTTTTCCTCCTCAATTGGTCGTACGTCCGTCGTCCTGCCGGTCGCTTTAGGTTTGCCTAAAGGCTTCCGATCGGCAGGGCGTTTTTTTATCCAAGCGATATGAACGATACCAGGTTCTGAGGCTATTCCAATCGAACTTCTCGCAAAAAGGTCATCACCTCCTCGGCGGTTTTGCTTTCGAGCAGGGTCACCACCTTTTGCGGGTCGTGAGCGATCTGAGCAATGTCGGCAAGCAGTCGGAGGTGGGTTTCGGGATCCCCCGGAGGACTGAGAAGAATGAAAAAGAGTTTCGACGCCAGCCCGTCATAGGCTTTTAAATCAAGGCCGTCAGGAAGGCGCACCAGAAAACAGAGGGGTTCTTTGATTTTGCTGCAATAGGCGTGCGGGATCGCTACACCGTTTCCCAGCGTCGTTGGAAAGTCGCGCTGCTGAGTCATCAGCATTGAAAAGGTGCTCGCCGATGGAAATTCGGGAACGACTTTATCCGCAAACCGCAAGACCTCGTTGATCAGCTCTTCAAAGCTGCCGACCTTCAGTCTCAGAATATGCTCAGGACTTATAAAAAACGGCAGATGAAGGGATAAATTCTGCAGCAACAGCGCTTCACCCTCCCCTTCCCACGGCAAAGAGTGAAGATGAATCATATCGTCGCGGCTGGCCATCAGCGGCCATGTTCCGGGGATGATTTTGGTCCTGGCGGTTTGCAGATGACTGCGCATGACCACCATCTGCCGATTTTTGATCTGTTCAGCGATGAGCGACGGCTTGGGCAATTCGCGCCAGACTTCACGCCCGATTGATAAAGGGTCTTGTTCTCCCGGACGTCGGGTCGGTGACCAACGATAAAGATGCTCAGGGCAAATTCGATCCGCCCAGCGGCTGCAGATCAACTCGTTGAGATCGCGATTGTCCGTCAGCGCGAGTAGATTGCCGATCAACCCGGTTTCCTCCTGCGGCAGGTTGTCGATATCCATAGCATTTTGATGAATGGCGAAATATCCTTCGCGCCGACTCTCCGCCACCGCTGCCTGGTTTGTGTCCACCAGCAAGCATAGGGAATGCGTCGTTTGAGTGATAAAAGCGGCGATCTTGCGGGCGAACGGATGCGCGCCGACGATCAGCCAGCCTTTCTTGGCCGGAGCTTTGACCTGCAGCAGCCGAGCGATGGGATTTGAAAAAAATCCCTGCAACATAACGGTGACACCGATGACGCCAAAGGTAAAGGCTTCAAAAAATGCCGCTTCCTGCGGATGGACATCGGCAAGCTGCAGGGCAAAGAGCGACGCCATCGAACCGGCGATGATGCCGCGGGGATTGATCCAGGAGAGAAACAATCGTTCCCGCAGTTTCAGATTGCTCCCCCAGGAGGAGACGACGACATTCAGCGGTCGAATGACAAACAGCACAATCACGATCAACAATACCGCTTTGACGCCCAATTCGCGAAAGCTGCTCAAGTCGAGATTGGCTGCGAGCAGGATGAACAGGGTGGCAATGGATAGTTCTGTCAATTCCGATTTGAAACGGAGCAGATTCTTCAGATGCGCCGGTTTTTTCCAACCCAAAATGATGCCGGCGGTGACAACGGTCAATATGCCGGCCTCATCGAGAATCATCTCGGAGACGCCGAAAAGAAAAAGAACCGAGGTCAAAACAGCAATATTCACCTGCTCCTCGGCGACGAATCGGCGATTGAGCAGAATGAAAATGAACAGCCCGCCGATCGATCCGATCGCCAGCCCGACGCCGAAACGCATGCCCAACTGCCCCAACAGAGGCAGGAAAGGCTGCTGGATGCTGAACAGTTCGTAACACAAAATGGCAATGAAAACGCCGATGGGATCGATCAGCACGCCTTCCCAATGCAGGATGTGATGCAACCTCTCCTTCACCTGGATTCGCTGCAGAATCGGTGTTATGACAGTCGGCCCGGTGACGATCACCAGACTGCCCGCCAGCAGAGCGCCTTTGGGCGTAAACTTGAACAACAGAAAAACAGCGACAGCGGTTCCCAGCCAGGTGACGAGTACACCCAATGTCAGCAGTTTAAGGATCACACCTTGAGCCTTTTTGAATCCTGTCGGCTCCAAACTCAGACCGCCTTCAAACAAAATAATGGCGACGCATAAAGAGATGAGGATGTGCAGCCCGTCGCCCAAGGAGGCGCTATTGACGAAACCGACGCCTTCGCGGCCCAGCACGATCCCGCCGAGCAGCAGGGGAGCGATCGCGGACATTTTAAAATATCGTGCCGTTAAAGACAACAGAATGCCGGAGAACATGGCAATGACGATCGTCGTCATGGGAATGAGATGTGCATCCATGGAATTCATCTCGCAATAATGAAACTGATATGAACCGATCCTGATCCGTCGGCAATCATCTTTTAAAGCCGTTTGAAGATATAACAGATGTTGGGTCTATAAATCTTTCATTTGATTAAGAGTAATCGTCAATTAATTCTTGCCTCCATGAAAATTGTTTTGTAATATTAAATATTCAGTGGTTTTGATCATGATTGAATAATTCAAGATGCTGCCATGCGCGGCGTTTCCCGGGGAGTGTTTGTTTACATTTCAATTTATATATGAGGTGTCCTATGAACAAGATTTTGATTGTTTACGATTCTGTCTACGGCAACACCCGACAAATAGCGCAGGCGATTCATCAGGCTTTTGTCGCCAAAACCGAGGCCGGACTGATGAATATCCAGGAGGCCAAAACTGATGATCTGACGTCCTGCAGCCTGCTCATCCTCGGCTCGCCGACGCAGAAATTCAGTTCCATGCCTGCGGTCAAAACTCTGTTGAATCGTGTGCCTTCGAATGGACTCCAGGGGATTCGTGCTGCCGCATTTGACACCCGCATCGCCGTCAGCGATATCAATTCCTCCGTGGGGCGGTTTTTTGTCGGCCGCTTTGGCTATGCGGCCGAGTCCATGGCCAAAATGCTGGTCAAAAAAGGCGCTGAATTGATTGTCCCGCCTGAAGGCTTCCTGGTGCAGGGCACCGAAGGCCCGATTAAAGCCGATGAATTGACGCGCGCGGGCGAATGGGGAGAAAAAATCATCGGCCTGTTGTGATCTCTTTAATCATCCGCCCTCACCGGGATTGCGGTGTTTACTGGAATCCAGAGCAATCTGTTCCATATAGTCGCTCACTTGATTGAATAAAAATTAGGGAGCCCGCCATGAAAAAAGA
>RPQV01000506.1 GCA_003818595.1 Calditrichota bacterium | reverse complement strand
CGAGCGCCTGGTACTCAAAGCTAAAATTGAATATAATCGCGGCAACTTTCTCAATGCCATCGATGAATTGGATATGGTGATCAAACGCGATCCGCGACACCCTGAAGCCCTTGAACTGAGGGAAAATTGTCAGAATAGATTGAATGAGCAGATAGATGACTATTTCAATCGCGGTATTCAATTATATACCGAAGAACAATATGAAGCGGCGATCAATATGTGGGAAATTGTTCTGCGCATCAATCCCAATCACCAAGGTGCTTTGGATTATAAAAGTAAAGCGAGTGAAAGACTTGAGGCTCTCCAAAGTCTTCTCTAGCCGCCCTTAGACTTTCTGCCGTATGCAGAGAATCTGCCCGAAATAGACGCGATGATAATCTTTTTGCGGATAGTGAAGTTCAATTGTCGAATCCAGAAAATGGGAAGCATCAATATCCTGATAATAGATTTTTCGGCATTCGAAAACGAGCTCAGATTCGGCAAATGATGGAGCAGCGACCAGTTCACTGGGCTGGGCGGTTAAACCCGCCGCTGTGAGCTTATCACCATCGCGGCCCGATTTCCTGCCGAGGAACTGCAACGCTTTTTTATATTGATCGGGAAATGCTGCCAAGGTGAAGGAATCATATTTCTCCATGAATTCAAAAGTATATCGAGTGGGTCTTACGACAACCTGTACAAAAGGCCTGCCCCACATCACGCCAAAACTCCCCCAGCCGACAGTCATTGAGTTATATTTTCCCTCGTGCCAATCACCGCTCGTCAGCAGCAGCCAGCGCTGTTCCCAAAGATTTACAAACTGCACAGAAAATTGATCTGCTTCTATTTTTTCCCAAGTCATTCAGTCACCATTTTAGAATAATTCAGCAAAATTTTGACGAAATTGAATCCGTCGATTTTGTTATGCCGTCATTGATCCATGGCAGGACTCATTTAATCTGGTTTGACCTTTTTCAAAGCATTTTCAGCTGCATTTATCATCGGTTGTGCCGAAATGGGACTGCCCACTGCCGCGCGCATCCAAGCGTCCGGCGTCAACCGGCCGATACGACACATCCGTTCCATTTCTTTGCCGAGATTTTTCCCCTTGAGATAATCCTCAATTTGAAACATGATAATATGGCCGAGGGAATAATCAGGAAGATAGAGTCCGAAGGCAATCATATGCGAATAGATCGCCAAGATGAGCGAATCCTTGATGCCGGTGATGGGATAGTAATATTCATTCCAAACCGCTTTCGAGATTGCGATAACGGCTTGTTTCAATTCCTCCGGTGTCATTTGTGGATGATCATACATCCAATGCCAAACGCGCATATCAACCAAACCGACGGCTGCAATTTCGCAGGTTGCCCAAAAAGTGTCCAGTGCTTTCAAGTATTCACTGCTCTTATCCGTAACCGCCTTTCCCAAGAGCTCCTGATCGCGCGATTGAAAGATAAAAGCGAATGCCTCGGTAAATGCATTATTAGGGACTCCATTAAGCATATAATGATCAATTCGGTTGAGGGAAAATACCTGCTCAACATTATGACCTAACTCATGAATGGCAATGTTGTAGCCCTTATAATTCATGCCGGCGGCTGGGATGCGGGTGCGCAAATGTGCGTCGTCTTCTCTCCTCAATGCTCCGTTCGCATGGCCGGTTCCTCTGGAGGGATCGACCTTTATCTTTTTTTGCAGAAACGACGCGGTTTCAGCATCAAATCCCAAGTCAGTGAGCATGCGCGCCAAATCATTTTGAAATCTCTCCACCGTTGGATAGCGATAGGCGACAAGTTCGTCCAAATCTCCCTCATTGAATAAAGTGCGCGGCTTGAATCCGGAATACCAGATATCAAAGGATTCGAATGGCCTTCCACATCTCTGACTGATTACATCGGCCACTTTTTTTGCCGCCGGCGCCGAAAGTACGGAAGAAATCAATGCTTCGAACTCATTTTCCAATATTTCACGATGCTCTCTAAACTGGCGATCCATTTTGGTTGGAAATAAAGGATTGAATTTATCCACGCTTTTTTCAGCGTTAAAAATATTGATCAGCATTTCATAACGGCGGTTATTTTCGCTCATCATCGCTGTCGGGACGCCGTTTTGATAGACCTGGTTTGAAACAGGATCCCATTCAAATTGTTCACTATTGATGACCATTCGAGGTATATCTTGAAGAATAATTCGTTCCATGACGGCATAGATCATTTTCTGTCGCTCGAATCCCCGCTCATCTGCATATTGACTCTTGAGTTCATCGCGCAAACCCCAGTGAGTTATAAGTTTCAGTCCGGGCGGAAAGAGCCTTTCACCCTTGGCAGTTCTCAACTGATGCAGATAGATATTATAATTGGCGATATAATCGTCTGCCTGAACATAGGCGCGGGAAAGTTCCTGTGAAATAGAAGCAGGAACACGCGCTGTAAACTGATCAGCCAGACGTGATTGTGCCCAATGCATCCGACTCCATTCATTACCCCGGGCCATTTTCTCTTCCAGCGAATAAATCGGAAAATTCAGCAGAATCACAAATGCAATTTTATTCAGAAACAAATCATCTTGAATATGGGCGAAAGGATCGTATTCGGCAAACAGATAATCGATCGGTAAAAGCGGATCCACCTGCAGTTCAAGCGGACTTTTTAAATCACGACTTATTTCGTGATTATGACCGTAGATGGTCTCCAGATTTTGTTGCAGGCGGAGAAAAGCATTTTGCAGAGAATCTTCGTCTGTGATAAAATGGCGGAGGCAAAAATCTTTAAATTCTTGTGCATCACCATCCTCATCGCCCCACAAAGATGCTGCCTGTCGCACACCGATTTGGATCCGCTCATAGTCCACTGGCCTATGCATTTCCAACAAGGAAAGAGTGATATTTTCAATGGTTTCCAAGGTTATAGCCCTCCCCGGCAGCACGTAAACCAGCATTAAAAACATAATTGAGATTAATTTCGACATTTATTCGATACCTCCAAGCTCATCATCGATCCGATGGCTGAAACAGCTCATGGTTATACAGTATTTTATCAATGAATTTGAATCCTCAGCATTCAAAAATGTTTTATCGATGAAGAACGATCCAATTTAATTCCAGACGCCGCTGCTGTCCACAACGCCATTGGTAAAATCCCACCATTCACCTGTACCCTGACGATGCCATAGAAATTGCTGATTAATCACATAATCCTGACCCTGGAGTTTATACACTAGGAGTTCTCCGGATTGATCGACATTTGATTTCCCGACAAATTTCCCGCCCTGCTGAAAAGTCGATGCAATCACCTGAAACAGCAGAGATTCCGCACTATCCAAACTCCATGAATAGGTGGCCTGCACCGTCGAAAGCGGCGGCTGGTACGATTCGAAATTGCCGCTCCTCTCATTTAACGCTTGCTGCGCCTTCACCGCCAGAAAATTGTTCACAGAAATATCATTAATCTTGCCCGAATAATAGGCCTCCCACACATATTGATCAACAACAATCGCAATTTTGACAGTCACCGTGAGCTCTCCTTCTTTCCAGCTGTATTCCCAAGGTCCATCGCCGTCCATGGCGCCCATTTTATTCAGTGATGGAGGCGTAAAATAGCTGCCCAATGTCGAACTTAGCGCATTGGCCATCGACGCATAAAACACCACGGTTTGCGCATGCGTGTCGCCTGATTGTTGCATCTTTTCAGGAATAATGACTTTACTTGTAATG
>RPQV01000505.1 GCA_003818595.1 Calditrichota bacterium | reverse complement strand
TCCCTGCTGATGGGATGTATCATCTTTTTTGCGGTGGAGTGGATGGGAGTCTATCGCCATCTTTTCGCTTTTACAATTTTTGAACATTTATGGAAACCGGCGCTTTGTGTGCTCCTGATGTGCCTGTTCCTGCTTTTTATCAAAGGATTGTATTTACCGTTGATCGCTTTTTTAGCTGCCTTGCTGTATGGATTCTTTCTGGTCATCAGCAGAGCCATCACCACCTCCGAATTGAAAATGGTTAAACTATTAAAAACAGCCTGATGAGCAAACCATGAATACGAATCGTTATGAATTTTCAGTCATTATCCCGAACCGTAATTGCAAACAAACCTTGATCCAGGTGCTGCACGCGCTTGAAACGCAGTCTTTTGCCCGGGATCAATATGAGGTCATCGTCATTGATGATGGTTCCACAGACGGCAGTTTCGAATTCCTGCAGGCCTATCGACGGCAAACCTCGATGAATTTGATCCCGCTGCATGGAAAAATGCAAGGCGCCGGCAGCGCCAGGAACATCGGCCTCAATGCGGCAAATGGAAGGTTGATTCTATTCCTCGATGCCGATACCATTCCCCGACCGGACGTGCTGAGATTGCATGCCCTCTGGCAAGGACATTATGGACCCAATGCCTGCATCCTCGGACGTGTTTTAATGTCGGAAAAACTATCAAAACGGCGTCAAGGCCGTCAGAATGACACCGTCACCCGTTATGATGATCACGCAGCGGCTGAACTGGAGTGGCAGGATTACCGCACGGCCAATACCTCTTTGAGCCGCGAACTGTGCCTCCGCATCGGCGGATTTGATGAGAACCTCCCGGCGGCGGAAGACACCGAGTTTGCTTCCCGATTACGCCCAGTAATCAGCCGCTTTATCTTTATCAGTGATATCCAGGTGACCCATCATCATCCCATGACGCCGGCAGGATATTTTGGCAAGGGTGCTCTTTATGGTCGAGCGGTGGCTTTGTGGTATCAAAAGGCGCCTGAACTTCGTTATCTCCTCATCAAACGCTATGGCGTCTTTGCCCCCGAGATGGCGAGAGGCAAAAAAATAAAGTATTTTGTACGGGCTCTGGCGATCAACCGCTTGACCATACCGTTCATCTCATTTTTCGGCAGGACTGCGCGCTGGATCTGGTTTGAAATGTCCGAAGGCTTGTATCGCGTCATCTATCGCTACCAGGTTCGTCGGGCATTTCGCGCAAGTTTAAGGAACATCTGAGGTAAGGGAAGACGAGAATGCGAATATTGATGACACATTGGGTTTATCTGCCTGAATTTTCAGGTGCGGCATTGCAGGGCCATCGCCTGGCAAAAGAGCTGCAGCAGCTGGGAGTTTCGATTCAAGTACTCACCGGAACGCATGAAAAAGGGCTGATCGGCGTGGATGAGGTCGACGGCATTTTGGTGAACCGCGTACTGCGTAATCGCGCCTCGATATCCGGATCTGCGCGATATTGGATGGGCATCCATCGATTTATCCTCAAGCAGGGACATCGCTTCGATTTGGTTCACAATCACGGTTTTCAACCGCGGGTGAATCTGGCAGCCCATCGTCTCGGTTTGCCCATTGTCACCAAAATCACCAATCAAACGCTCGATGATCCTTCGGCGGTTGCTCAGCGTCGCTTCGGCAGACTGCAGCTGGGGATTTTTAATATGACTGACGCCGTCATCGCCACGTCGACGATATTGGAAGAGTCGTGCCGCAAATCGGGATTGCCGGCGGAAAAAATTGTCCGCATTCCCAACGGCGTTGACACCCTGCTCTTTTCCCCATTGTCAAAAGAGAAAAAAGACGAATTGCGCAGCGCCATGCATGCCGCTGACGATAAAATTGTTTTGCTTTCGGTCGGCGCAGTGGAGTATCGCAAAGGTTTTGACGCACTTGTTCGCGCGATTTATGAACTGGACAAGGAGACGCGGGATAAAATCAGACTGTGGATCGTCGGGCCGACCAGCAATCGCGATAATTATGGAACTGTGCAGCCGGGTCAGGAAGCGTATGTTGATCGCCTGTTGCGCATGATCAAGGAATTCGGTTTGGAAGATATTGTGCTGCTAAAAGGTCGCCAACAGAACATACATGAATACATGCGGGCAGCTGACATTTATATTCACCCCAGTCGCATGGAAGGTCAACCGAACGCCATTCTGGAAGCCATGTCCACCGGCCTGCCTGTCATCGCCAATCTGCTTCCCGGGATCACTGATGAAATCCTCCAGTGTGGTCGCTTTGGCTATTTAATCGATGCCGAAGACGCGCCCAAATTTGCATCTGCTTTGCGGGTGCTGATCAACAACGAACCCTTGCGCAAACGAATAGGCGGTCAGGCTCAGGATTACATTCATCGCCATTATTCGATCAAACAAACCGCGCAGCGCCATTTGTCCCTCTATTCCAGTCTTGTTCATCGCAGCGCTTTTGAAACGCTTAAAACACGATCCAGAAAAAGCTCGATTTTGATCACCGGGAGCAAAATATGAATGTGAATGAACAAAAACAAATACGATACAGCCGCCAGATAGTCGCTTTTCGTGATATTTTTAGGAGCTGTTTCCCTCAGGCGTCGCTGCAGCGGCTTTTGGTCTTTGGTTGCGGCAATGGTCTCGAGGCTGCATTTGCACAACAGATTCTGAACTGCCAAGTGTGTGGAGTGGATGTTGATCAGCAGTTTCATCCCTGGGCGGCTGAGAGAGCCAACCTGTGCAATTATGACGGTCGACGCCTCAATTTCCCGGACGGCTTTTTTGACGCGCTCTACTCTTTTCATGTCCTGGAACATGTTGAGAATGTTGCGGAGAGTGTGGCCGAGATCAGACGGGTGGTCAAGCCGGGAGGCTTTGTCTATATCGGCGTTCCCAATAAATCCCGTCTGGTGGGTTACCTGGGAATGAATGACAAGTCATTGTTTCGAAAAATCAAGCAGAATTTGAAGGATATCATCAAACGAGTACAGGGACAGTGGGAAAATGAACTGGGTGCGCACGCCGGATTCAAGGAAGATGAATTGATCCGGTTGTTATCACCCTTCTTTACTCAGGTCTTTCCGGTCTCTTCCAACTATTATGCCGCCAAATGGCAGAAGCATCAAAAATGGCTGCGACTGATTGAAAAAATTTCTCTCGATCGACTGCTGTTTCCGGCTGTCTATGTAGTGGCAGCGGATTAAATAAGGAGTACAGTTATGAAAAAGATGAATGTCAAAGACGTCAACTTGGGTACGACACTGAATGGACTGAAACATACGATGGTCAAACGGATATTCAGTCCCTCGCGTAAATATTCCCGATTGCTGGCCGCCTCTCAATGGTGGTCCAAGGATGATCTGGATGCCTATCAGTTGGAACAGCTGCAACGGCTCATCAATCTTGCCTATCAACATGTCGCCTACTATCGCGGCACCATGCAGGTGTTTAATGTGCAGCCCTCGGATTTCCATTCTTTGGACGACATATCGCGCATGCCGTTTGTGGAAAAGGACATTGTCCGCCGACGTCATCAGGATTTTCTGTCGACCAAAACCCCTCTGCCGGCTCTTTACAAATGCCACACCAGCGGCACCACCGGTACGCCGCTGACGTTGTATCGCGATCTGCGCAACGTCGGTTTCGAATACGCCATGCTTTCCCGTCAGCGACGATGGGCAGGCCTGATGCCGGGAGACCGCTATGCAACCTTGAAGGGAGAATTGCT
>RPQV01000504.1 GCA_003818595.1 Calditrichota bacterium | reverse complement strand
GCAGATCATCGCGTCGGTTATATTGATCATAACAGCTACAATAAAGACAATGAGACCAATTGGCTCAATTTTGATCATGCAGACTGGAATGGTGAATTGACAGCCTACTATCGCGGTTTGATCGCTTTGCGTAAAGCCCATCCGGCTTTTCGTCAGAGTCAGGCGGAAGATATTTCTTTTTTTTCTGCCAAACATAATCCCTTTTCACTCGGCTGCCTGATTGATAAGCAGGGTTCAGGTGATGACTATGATTTTTGCATTCTTTTGAATGCCCATATGACTCATACTGCTCATTTTAAACTTCCCGCTGGTTCGTGGACAATGGTGGTGAATGGAGAATCTTCAACACTCAATATTCCTTACCGCTCAAAAAAGATCACGCTGCCGCCATCCAGTGGGGTTGTACTGCGACGATGATGGCGGATGCAACAGCGGTGCCGGAAATCCTCGGGAAATTTGCAAAGCCTTTGAATTCTCTTCTGGTCAAACCGGCCGGACCGCGCTGCAATTTGCGGTGCAAATATTGTTTTTATCTGCAAAAGCGAGACCTCTGGGGTGATAAAGTCCAATGTCGCATGGATGATTCAATTTTACGCACACTCGTCCGTCAGATGATGAGAGAAGGCGCACCGCGGATATCATTCGGGTGGCAGGGTGGAGAACCGACATTGATGGGAATTCCCTTTTTTGAACGGGCGGTTGAGTATCAAATCCGTTTTGGTCGTCCCGGACAGGTGGTGGGCAATGGTCTGCAGACGAACGGCATTCTCATCAATCATGAGTGGGCGAAATTTTTATCCAATGCTCAGTTTCTTGTCGGTCTGTCGCTTGACGGCCCGGAGCATATTCATGATCATTATCGTCGTTATGCCAATGGTCAACCCAGTTGGGCGACTGTGGTCAAGGCGCGGGATATTCTGCTTGATCAGGGTGTTGAGGTGAACGCTCTGACTGTTGTTACCGATTATTCGGCTCATTTCGCCAAGGAAATCTATGACTTTCATAAGGCCGGCGGATTGAAATATATGCAGTTCATCCCCTGTTGTGAGCCCGATCCTCTTGATCGCATTCAAGTCGCAAGTTATACTGTGAATCCGGATGCCTATGGAAGTTTTTTGTGCGAATTATTTGATTTATGGCTTTTAGATTTTGCAGCCGGGCGGCCGACGACATCAATCCGTTGGTTTGATTCGTTGTTTTATACCTTTGTCGATTTGCAGCCGCCGGAGTGTACGTTGTTGCCTGAATGCGGCACTTATCTCGTCGTTGAGCATAATGGAGATGTGTTTTCCTGCGATTTTTATGTTGAACCTTCCTGGCGTCTCGGGAATGTCATTTCAAATCACCTGTCAGAAATGCTCAATTCAACACTGCAGCGGCAATTCGGGCAGAGGAAAACCCAAAGAGCAAAGTTATGCGGAGAGTGTCGATGGCTGGCTCATTGTTATGGCGGGTGTCCAAAGAATCGATTATTGGATTTTCCCTCCAATGGAAGCGATTATTACTGCCGTGCTTATCTCCAGTTTTTTGAATATGCTGGTGAAGCATTCGCTCAATTGGCGAAACAATGGAAATCGGATCATGGGAGAATTGTTATTAAACCGGGGGAAATGCAGGGAAGACCAGGTTAATAGGATTCTGTTGTACTGAAATTAAAAAAGGCCATCGTCAATGGCCTCTGAAAGGTGCCGAAGGTGGGAGTCGAACCCACACGAGCGTAAGCCCACACGGCCCTGAACCGTGCGCGTCTGCCAGTTTCACCACTTCGGCAAAGTGATATATCAAGCTTTAAAATATAAAAAAGCTATTTCAAAAATGCAAGATGTTTTCTTTGCCAAAAGCGCTTTCCCTTGATTTTCAGCGTTACAAGTCGTAGATTATACGGTTTTTGAATACAGGTGATGATATGTCGGATAATAAAGCAAAATTTACTTTGATCAATAAAAAAGCCTTTCATGATTATGAGATCCTCGAAAAATACGAGGCCGGCATTGTGCTGCAGGGGACCGAAGTGAAGGCGGTGCGCCAAGGTCGGGCAAGTTTTAAGGACAGCTACGCCAAGGTCATCAATGAAGAATTATGGGTCGTCAATCTGCATATTTCACCGTATGACCATGGCGGTTACAGCAATCATGATCCGCTGCGGCAGCGCAAATTACTGCTGCACAAGGATGAAATTCGTCGTTTGATCGGGAAAATAGAAGAGCGTGGTTTGACGTTGGCGCCTTTGAAAATATTTTTCAAGAACGGCAGAGTCAAAATGGAGCTGGGTTTAGCGCGCGGCAAAAAGCTTCATGATAAACGGCAGGATATTGCCAAACGCGACCAAGCCCGTGACGCCCAACGAGAATTAAAAGATAAATACCGTGTTAAATTATAAGTTGAGGATGTGCCGATTTTATGAATGTCATGGATGAACTGAAACGTCGAGGATTTATTCAACAACAGACGGATCCGGAATTGCTTTATGATCTCTTGCAGGAGAAGGAGATCACCTTTTACATTGGATTTGATCCGACAGCCGACAGTCTGCATGTGGGACATTTGATGGGGGTAATGGCCATGGTGCATATGCAGCGATTCGGTCACCGGCCGATTGCCGTTGTCGGCGGAGGCACTGCGATGGTTGGAGATCCCAGCGGCAAGACTGAAATGCGCAAAATGCTGACGCGGGAACAAATCATGGCGAATACTGCGAAAATTAAAAAGCAACTGGAACGATATCTTGATTTCAGCAATGACCGAGCCATGCTGGTGGATAATTTTGAGTGGCTCGGCAGCATTAATTATATTGATTTTTTGCGCTCAATTGGACGTCATTTCAGCGTGAACAAGATGCTCACCTTTGAAACCTACAAGCGGAGAATGGAAACCGGCTTGTCGTTTTTGGAATTCAATTATCAGCTTTTACAGGCTTTTGATTATCTGGTGTTGTTTCGAAAGTTCGGCTGTCGGCTGCAGATGGGGGGTGATGATCAGTGGGCGAATATTCTGGCGGGAACCGATTTAATTCGGCGCGTGGAAGGAGAAAACGCGTTTGGCCACACTTTCCCTTTGATCGCGACAGCGGACGGCAAAAAAATGGGTAAGACAGAAGCGGGCGCCCTGTGGCTTGATGCGGAAAAAACGAAACCATATGACTATTTTCAATACTGGGTGAATATTGATGATCGAGATGTGGTTAAAGCACTTTCCTATTTTACCTTGTTGCCGATGGATGAGGTTGAGAAGGTCAGGGACTTTGAGGGCTCGCAGTTGAATACGGCAAAAACGATATTGGCCTTTGAGGCAACGCGGCTGACACACGGCGATTCGGCGGCACAATCCTCTCTGTCTGCCGCAATCGCCGCTTTTGGTGCTCGTCAAATTCCCGCTGATTTGATCCCTTCGAGTACGATTCCGCGCGGTCAAATTTCAGCGGAAGAAACATCGATTCCTCATATCAATTTGTCCTGCGAGCTGCCGGCGCAGCGTCCTTTGGTAGTCAATGTGTGCGGCGATTATCAGTTGACATCGTCGAGGAGTGAAGCCAGGCGGCTCATTCAGCAGGGAGGAGTGAGCGTCAATGGCAGAAGAGTTACCAGTGCAGACGAAGTGTTGTCGCCTGAGGATCTGGTGGATGGGAAGATCGTCATTCGTATCGGCAAAAAAAAGCTATTTCATTTGCTGTTTTCTTAAAAATTCTCTTGACAATAAGTAATAAAATAGTTATCTTT
>RPQV01000503.1 GCA_003818595.1 Calditrichota bacterium | reverse complement strand
TATCGGCAGACTTGACAGTCTGCAAGGTCAACTCCCATTAAGTCCCGGCCTTCATCATATCGAGTTACGCTGGAGCGCCAATAAACTGGCATGGAGCGTGAAAATGGGAGAGCAGGATGTGCTGCTCGATATCGATTCAAAGTTGCAGGAGCTTGATACAAGGCGTTGATCTGTATTTGGTTAATTCAATTATTCAATTCCGCTGTTCTCGGGGCGCATTAATGATATAATTTTTTTGAGTGGCTGATGGCTGAAAAAAATGAAAATAGACTGGATGTCACCCTGCAGATAAAAGAGCAGTCCAAGCAGCTTACCTTTATCAACTCTTTTTCAATTGGACGGGATGAGAAAAACGACTTGTCCATTGATGATCGACTGGTGAGTCGAAGCCATGCCCAAGTCCACCTGGAGGATGGCAAATGGCGTTATCAGGATTTGAAAAGTACCAACGGCAGTTTTATGGCGGGAAAGCGAATTTTGAATGCAGAAATCAACGATGGGAACGAAATCGTGATCGGCGAAGATGGGCCGAGATTGATTTTCCACACTTTTGTAAATAAAGACCTGAATACGCAGCACGAGGAGCAGCGCACTCCGACTCAAATTTATGAGTATTATTTCAAGGACAACCATAATCCCGGTGAACATACGCGAATGATTCGGCAGGTCTTTGAACATGCGACCCAAAAAGCCAAACGAGGTTATTGGATTGTCATCTCCATCATTGGTATACTGTTATTGGGAGCAGTTGCCGTTTCCTATCGTCAGCACTCCAAATTGCAACAGCAGCAGCGGTTGGCAGAGGAAATATTTTACAAAATGAAACAGATCGAAGTGGCCATTGCGCAGTTGCCGAGTGATCAGCGAAGTGAAAATGGAACAAAGCTAGAATCATCTTTGCTGCAGGAGCAGCGCCAAATGTCGGAGACATATGACAAACTGCTCCAGCAGGTGCGGGTGCATTATAAAAAAATGAGCGAGGAAGAGCGGTTGATGCTGCGCGTCGCCCGTATTTTCGGCGAATGCGAGATCATCATGCCGCCGAGCTTGAAAGAGGAGTTGAATAAATATATCGTTCTCTGGCAGACAAAAGATCGTGAAACCTATGTCAAGTCCATCAATAAAGCGATTCAGAAAAAGTACCATCACTATATCGTGCATAGATTATTGGATCAAGGCCTTCCCGCTCAGTTCTTTTATGTTGCGCTGCAGGAGAGCAATTTTGACACTACTGCATGCGGAAAGTATATATCCAAAAAGGGTGTGGCAAAAGGGATGTGGCAGTTTATGCCGGAGGCGGCCATGGACATGGGTTTACGTGTGGGGCGCAAGATCGATGTGCGGGAATTTGATCCAATTGATGATCGTCACGATTTTAAGAAATCAACCGATGCGGCTGTTAGGTATTTAAAATATCTTTACAGCGGCGACGCCCAGGCATCAGGGCTGCTGACGCTCGCTTCTTACAATTGGGGTAGGACTCGGGTGGAAACGCTGATCTCAGAGGTGAAACGGAATCCGCAGGAACGCAATTTTTGGCGTTTGGCAACAGATTATCGTGACCGGATGCCCGATGAAACCTATAATTATGTATTAAAAATATTTGCCGCTGCCATCATTGGCGAGAATCCGCCATTATATGGATTTGATTTTGAAAATCCGTTGGCCGCAGTTCTCGAGGAATATAATTCGGAATAATGAAAATCAATTATTTTTAATACGCAATGAACGGCGCTATTTCAGCAGTAATCTCAAGAGCGTGAAAGGTTTTGATGATTTCTGACTATCATACGATGGATGAATATTCTTTTGTTTGTTTGAGCGATGGTGGCGCCCATAGAAAACAGAATGAAGATTCATCCGGTTGCTTTTCACCGATGGATTTTGGCGCCGAGATGAGCAAGGGAAAGCTGTTTATCGTTGCCGATGGAATTGGGGGGTTATCCAATGGCAGGGAGGCAAGTCAACTCGCGGTCAAAATAATAGCTGAAACTTATTTTAGAGATCCTTCGCGCCATATCGAGAAAAGCATCAATAGCGCATTTCAAGCGGCCAACAGCGCCATATATTCGCAGTCTCAATCCGAAGAAACGGCGTTAAAGATGGGTACCACGGCAACGGCACTCGTCGTCACGGACAAACACAGGATCATTGCACATGTTGGGGACAGCAGAGCGATATGGATTCGTCAACGCAAGATCCGTCAGTTAACGCGTGAGCACACACGAGTGCACGATCTGTTAAAAGCGCAAATTATCTCCGAGGAAGAAGCAGCCAATCACCCGGAGAAATCTGTACTGATACGCGCTTTGGGAATCCATCCCTCGGTCAAAGTGGATGTTATTGCTCATGTGCCCTTTGTCAAAGGAGACTTGATTATCATCTGCACAGACGGATTCAAGCTGTTGAATAACGAAGATATTCTCAGGATATCCGCTCAATATTCTCTTCAGCAAGCCGCGGAAAAAATGGTGCAGGTTGTACGTGAAAGAGGAGAAAAGGATAATGCCACACTGATCATGATCGCGAATCATCAGCAAAATTTCCTCTATGTCTTATTAAAAAAGCGAATGTTCGCCTGGCCCATGCTGATTTTTTTGGGTTTATTAGCGGTTATTGTTTCGGCGCATGTCATTATGCAGCATTGGACACAGCATCCACGGCATCAGCATATTCCAGATGTGGAGTCTTTAGCGAGAGCCGTTGATGGATCACCAGCAGACACGCCAGGTGACGAAGCTCTGAGCAAAGCGAATGCATTTTTGTTGCAGGCCTACGATGACAGCGCTTTGGTTTATTTTAACCAGGCGTTGTTATATGATTCAACAAATTTTCATGCCCGCAATGGTCTCGTCACCATTTTCTACCATTACCTGCGTCAAGGGGAAGTTCTTAAAAGCGCGGGAAGAAATACAGATGCTCGTTTCTATTTTGAAAAAGCATTATCGATCTATCTTGATCCATCAGTTATATCCGGCGCTGAAACCGGGACATATGAAATCGATCGTCCAGATTCTCAGTCCAGTGCATCGTCTGCTGACACAGTTGATTATACTGCACCATTGTCTCTGCCATTAGAAGATCAATTCAAGATTGATGAATTTGTTCAGGAAAGCGAATATGGATTCGGCCCGATGCTATGGGATGCAGAAAAACTAAATCCGGCAGATATCATTATGGATGATGATCATGTGGTTTTCTCTGCATCTGCAGCAGAAAAGCGATTATATCTCAACAAGGCTTTTCAGAATGCGGAGATAAAAATTACCTGTCAAATTGAAGACAGTGATATCAACAAGGAATTCGGCATCCTGATCGAGGGATTTAATGAAAAAGGAGTTAATAATGACGTCTTTATATACGGAATTTCCAGCAATGGTACTCTTTTTTTCAGGCATGTCATTCAGGGATCATCCCGTACCCTTTGTGAGCGCAAGGCTTTCAAGGACGCATTTTCTGCATTAAAACCCATTGAATTAAAGATAAAATTGATCGGACCTTCGGCTCTATTATATTTTAATTCGAGCCTGTTTTTTTTCTGGCAAACTGATGACATGATCAGAGGAAGGATCGGTATTTATGCCGATGACTGGGTCGGAGTTAAATTCAGCGACTTTTCATTGAGATCCTCGATCTGATTCTTAAAAGATTAATTGGGAAATTGATTCGAAAAAGAAGGATTATGATCGGAAAAACGATAGATTCTTATCAAATCATTG
>RPQV01000502.1 GCA_003818595.1 Calditrichota bacterium | reverse complement strand
CCCGGATAAACCCGCGACGACCTCAGCGTATCCGCGGTGACTACCAGGAATCCATGGGCTGGCAACATGGCTGTTGAGGGAAATGTGTAATGGTGCTCCGCATCCTCATCGCGGATGATCCAGCCGTTCAGGCTGATGCTGACCTCCTGCGGATTGAACAACTCGATCCAATCTTTGGAGGGAAAGTCGCGACCTCCGTTATAATAAATTTCATTGATCACCACCTGGTGCTGCGGCTCGGCGGATTGAAAGAGCGGCGTCAGGGTCAAGTCAGACGCCGAGTCATAGCGAAAGCTCATGGAATCGGGAACAGAAGCATTGCCCCAATTGGTGAAGCGGCAGCCGACGGCAGGAATGGCGGTGATATCGATGGGGATATCCTGAAAGTATCTGCCCATCCAGGGAAAAGAATCGATGGTTTTAGAGTTCACCTTAATTTTGCCCGAACCGCCGACGGGTTTTTCAATGACTATATCGATAAAGCCGTTCAGTTGAAATTGACTGCGGATATGGGTTCTCACAAAATCAATGCGGCGATCGGTAAAGGTGCGCATGCGACGCAATCGTCCATCATACTCACCCAGGCTTCCCGGCCATCGTTGGCGTTGGCGCTCCTTTTCCGGTTCAATTAAATCCTCAAAGTAATCGAGGAGCGCATGAATGCGTTCCGGGTCGAATGTGGTATTCAGATGATCCGCAAAGCGGTTGATGAACAGCCGCTTGAAATATTCATTTTCCATGAATTTGCGCAGCAGGAAGGTTGACCATGGCGGATTGGGCCAGCTCGGGCCATCGTCCTGAAGAGCATAGGCGAGGGTATTATGGGAATAGCTGGTATCGTAAAGGTGAAAACCGAAATCGGTATCGTAAATAAGCCAGCGCCATTTACCGCCGAGTCGTTGCGGTCGGTAGTATTTGATATTATTCCCCGGCCAATCGGTGTTGCCGATGAATATCTCGGCGATTTGATAATCGATAAAGTTATCCAGATCGACCAAAGAATCGACATGAGCATAATTGCGGGGATCAGCGAGGTCATGCGACTGCAGGTAATTCAACAGTTCCAGGTAATCCTTATTGGAGCCGGCCAGGATCATCCACTCGTCAGTGCCGGCGTTATCGAGGAAATCGACGCGGTCGGGATCGACGCCGCGGTTGGCTTCAACAAAATGCTCGTTCAGCTTTTCGCGCAGATTCATGATTCCCCAGTAATCTCCGTTCAAATAGATATGCGCGGGACGAAACGCCATGGTTTCCAGGTTCATATAATCCTGGCAGATGCGCTGCATAAATCCATCGCGCCAGAGCGTGCCGTCCCAATCATTGCCGCCGTTGCGCAGCAGAAAGCTGTCAAAGTGATCAATCGGTTTTTCCGGAAAAATCTGGTAATCAATACTCGTGTCGCCGTACTCGTCGCGCTGCCAAATAGCCAATGATTTTTGCGGTCGACCGCGACTCCAACCGCCAAACACCTTGAGCCCGGCATCCAGCGCAAACCCCGGGGTTCCGTCCGGTTCGAAAAACTCCACATGCACGGGACATTCCCAGTCCTGCCAGAAATTGGCGCCAAAGTAAGGATACTCCTGGCTGGCATTGGGGCCCATCTCAAACAGACCGCTCTCCTCATCGAACAGATATTGAGAATTGGTCGACAGACAGACGGTCGCGAAAGTGGATTGTTCATCGAATAAAAAGGTGTGGGTGATAATGCGGCTGGGCAGTAACGGATCAAGAAAAGAGCGGGCGCGCACGACAATCGACGTCCCCAGCCGTAATGGCTTGCTGTAGCGATAATCATCCTGATCCGGTTCGCTGCCATCGAGGGAATAGTAAATTGCGGCACCGGAGGTGTCGGCGAGTTCCAGCGTCACCGGTTCGTCATATAATCCCCCAGCTGCCGAAAAGATCGGCGGCGACGACTGTCCCACGAACAATGAATCGCGGTTCCAGTCGGCCGGCGTCGGCAGCGCGAGCAGCTGCCACTCTCCCGAGCCGTCAGGGACGCGACCCAATGCAATATCCTGCGGCAATGTCGGAATAGCCACTGAATCGACAACCAAACCTTCCGGATTGAACAGATAGAGCGATTCTCCGCCGGCATTGAGCTTGAAATTGCAGTGCAGGTTTTGCGACGACAATTTGAGCACCTCCGCCGGAGGAACAGACCCGGGGCGATCGTCCAAATAGCCAAAAGAGAGAAACGGAATGAGCGACATGTCTGAAGAGGTGGTGTTGATATTATGAATCTGCAAGGCCAGCACATTTTTACCCACCTTGAAAAGCGAGGCGGGTGATTCGAACTCATAGGCTTCGGGTGGCATTCCCTGAATGATCAGCGCCTCATGACCGGCGTCAGCGGAGCGGTCAAAAGGAATTTGCTCCCCATGGCTGCCCAGATTGGCACGGGCGATATCCTGACCATTCAAATAGGCGGCAAAACCGTCGTCATAATCCACATGAAGGACAGCCCGCGTCGGCATATCCGTTGTCTTTAACTCGAATGTTTTCCGTACATAAATGGAAAGGTTGTTTTGAATCACTGTGGCGTCATCGTCGTCGCCATAGCCAAAGCCGCTGGGGCCGACTCGCCAAGCGGAATCATTATAATCGATATTCCTCCAGGCTGACGGCGGCTCACTGGTTCCCGCCCGATACGACCATGGATCGCCCTGGCCGATCATCTGCACCCAGTTGAATTTTTCTCGACGATCCTTATCCGAAGCAAACAGCAGCAGAAACGCTCCCGGCGCCAGCGACATGCGGGGGAAAATCCATTTCAGTTTGATCGCCTCATCACTCAAAGCGTATCCTTCAAGATTCAGCGTCTGGTTGGACGGATTGTACAGCTCGATCCAATCCGGCCAGTCGCCATCTTCATCGGAGATGGTTTTGGCATTCAAAGACATCACTTCATTGAGCACCACCTGCTGGGAGAAAGCTAAAGGCGACAGCAGCAGGAGGAATAAAACGACCATCAAATTGTTTTTCATATTCGCAAAGAGGTTCCTTTTGTTTCGGGCGGATATTAGACGTTCAACCTAAAAAAAATATCAGACAATTACAAGTATAAAGTCGCTGATGAGCACCTCGTCGTACACTTGCAATTTACCGCGCCCACACCGAGGAGCATGATCAAGGTTCATGACGAGTTGAACGCACAAACGTAGAGGCACAGAAAACTTGGAGGAACCTCGCATGGAGAATCGAATACGAAATCTTATTGCTTTTAGTCTCATCTTTTTCTAATATTAATAGTCACCATCAACCTTTTGATCAAATGAAATCGTTCTATGCGGGTTCGCACCATTCACAGATTACTCGTCTTTTTCGCCCTTATTATGGGTTTACCCGGAATAGCATTTACTCAGACCGATTATCGAGTCGTGGGAATCACCTTCAGCGGCAATTTCACCATTCCGCGCGCGCAGCTGCTGCCGCTCTGTTCGCTTCAACCCGACAAAAAATCCATCTTTTTCAAATCAGATCAATCGGACATCCCCTTTTCCCCCGCCCTGCTGGAACAAGATATCACAATGTTGACCCATTTTTATCAACGCGAGGGATTTCTCCACGTTCAGGTTCGCAGTGGTGATCCGCAAGTGAATGACAAGAAACGTACGGTCAGGTTGACGATCCTGATACAGGAAGGTCTGCCCATCCGAGTCTCAGAATTCAATCTCCATTCCGTCGATCCTGCCGATTCAATGATGTTATCCTCTCTATTG